>JAKAEX010000009.1 GCA_021819805.1 bacterium
CAATAATTATGGCTATTCATATAGACGAAGAGGCGTGTATCGGTTGCGGCCTGTGCTCAGCCATCTGTCCGCACAACTTTATTTTGGGCGATGATGCTAAAGCCAAAGTTGTCTCCGAAGAGCTGGTTGATTGCACCAGGGAAGCGGTTGATAATTGTCCGACAGCCGCCATTAAATTAAACAGCTAAGACAAAGAAAAAAGAGAGTTGTGAAAACTCTCTTTTATATTATTTAAACCGCTGTTCGCCCATTGTAGGCCTTGCCAGCTGTTTTTAGCAAGATTTTGTAGCTTAAACCAGTCCTGTCTATCGGCACGCTACCGATTGGTATTTGTACTTGATCTTTTGGATTAACTTCCGTGTAGCAGAAGCCGCTGCCGTTAAAGTCTTTGTAGCCGTTGGTGGCCAGACCTATTGCCATATGATCGGCATACAAAATCAAGGAGCAACCAAAACCGCGCGCTTTCAAGATATCATAGCCAAGGACTGACTTGTCATCACAATCGCCAACCCGATCTTTTAAGGTTTGATATGGTCTTTTACAGCCAATGGGCAGGGTGTGCGAGGGGATTGACTGGAGCCAAGCAATGATAATTTCCGCTTCCTGGTCGCTGGACAAATTTTTGGCCTTAGCTAAGTTTTCAAAATATTTAGCCAATTGGTCAATTGTCCTGTCGCTCGGGTCAAGCTTGGCAACTTCGCTGTAGTAGTATTCGTCCTCCAGGTTCCCCGGTTGGGGGTGGTTGCGTTTTAAAATGGTGTCAGAGGCGTAATACTTGCTATTCAAATTGGTATCAAGATGGACGTCTAAGCGATAATTAGTGCCGGCATAATTCCAGCCGTAGCTTTTGACTAAGTTGCCGGCTGGCGCCTTGTCATTAAAAGGCGGTGGCTGGCCATTAGCAGAGTCATAACTGGGTGTGGCTGGTCCGGGCTTCTCGTCATCGCGATAACCCCGGCTGTCAATTTTGACATGGCGATAAATTGTTTCTTCATAATCATTGGCCGGTCGGGAGTCATTATTCCTCCATCTGGGATTGGCAATAACATAGCAGATTGCTATGCCAGCCAAAATTGATATAATTAAGCTGAAAACAATAGCCGTGGTTAAAGGCTTCATTTTTCCTCCAATATTAGTTATTTTTAAATGTTCAATGTTTGATTTTTAATTATATAACATTTAGTCATATTTGTCAACCACGTAAAGAGGTAAGCCTCCACGTGGCAAGTCACGTAAAGAGGCAAGCCTCCACGTGGTAAATCATATAAATGAAAATAGAAGAAGTTAAAAAATTGGGTTTGCCCAGCGCCCCTGGTTCTTATCAGTTTCTGAATAAGGCCGGTCAAATCATTTATATCGGCAAAGCGGTTAATTTAAAAAACCGTGTTTTGTCGTATTGGCAAAAGGGTTCTCAGCTAACACCGGCCAAACAGCGGATGATCACAGAAATTGAACAGGTTAAGTGGATTGAGGTTGATTCGGAAATTGAGGCTCTGCTCTTGGAAGCCAACTTAGTTAAAAAATATCAGCCTTATTATAACGTTGATTTACGCGATGATAAACGCTTTATCTATATTAATGTGTCGCTGGCTGATGAAGTGCCGGGCGTTTTTGCTACGCGTAAAATTGATAAAAGCGGCAAATATTTCGGGCCCTTTGTCAGCGCGCAGGCGGTGCGGGAAACTCTCAAGGCTATTCGTAAAATTTGGCCTTATTGCACTGAAAGAAAAATAAAAACCACGCCCTGTTTTTATTATCAAATCGGCCGTTGCCTGGGGGTTTGCGGCGGTAAAATCAGCGTAGCGGAATATAAACGCTTGGTCATTAAACCGATTATAAGTTTCTTGTCGGGCGAGAAACAAAAAATCTTGAAAGACTATCGCGCGCAAATTAAGAATTATGAATTAAAAATTAAAAATTTTAAAAAATCCGGTCAAGGCGATTTAGATGCCCTGCTTGAAGAAAAAAATAAATTAGAGTGGCAATTGAAAAATATGGAGCAGGTCTTGGCTAACGCGCAGGTTTTGAGCGTGGGTGAAAAATACGCCAACGACGTGGTTGAACTGGCTAAAGTTTTGTCTTTGCCTAAGGTGCCGCAGAGAATTGAGGGCTATGATTTATCCAATATTTTCGGACAGGCGGCTGTCGGCTCCATGGTCGTGTTTTCAGGCGGCGAGCCGGATAAAAACGAGTATCGGAAATTCAAAATCAAAATTCTGGAATCAAAAAATCAAAAAATTCGTCATTCCCGCGAAAGCGGGAATCCAGCCCGTGAAGAAATTGACAACCGTCTGGATACCCGCCTCCGCGGGTATGACAGCAAGCGTGGCGATACACAAATGCTGGAAGAAATATTAACCAGGCGTTTTAATAACGACTGGCCCTTGCCGGATTTAATTATTGTTGATGGCGGCAAGGCGCAAGTTAATGCGGCTGTTAAAATTTTAAAAAAACATAAATTAGCCATATCCCTAATCGGTATCAGCAAGGGCGAGGGACTGCGTTCTTCTATTGCTCCGGATAAATTATTTTTCCCAGGTCAGACCAAGGCTTTAGAGTTACCGCTCAATTCTCCGGCTCTGCATCTTATTAAACGCGTTCGTGACGAAGCCCATCGCTTTGCCATTACCTATCATCGTGATTTACGCAGCCGAAAAATGTTTAATCGTTAAATCGAGATTTAAAAAGACGCTCCGATGGGGCGTCTTTTTAGTTATTGCGAGAAGTGGTTTGCGGGATAATTTTATGTTGTTTATTGTAGGCTTCTTGAATTTTGCGGCGGCGCTTGGTTTCGCTGATGGCGAAGCTCATGGCCGGCGTGATTTTGTTGGCATACATAATTACTCGGCCCTCAACGTGGCGAGCGGCGCGGCCCATGGTTTGGATTAAGCTGGTTTCAGTGCGCAAGAAACCGGCCATATCGGCGTTTAAAATGGCAACCAAAGATACTTCCGGCAAATCCAAGCCTTCGCGCAGTAAGTTGATGCCAACCAAAACGTCGTATTTGCCGGACTGCAAATCTTTTAAAATTTCTACACGGGCAAAAGTATCAATTTCACTATGAATATAAGCGACTTTAATATCCAACTCCGCCAGGTAGGCAGCCAATTCTTCAGCCATGCGCTTGGTTAGAGTAATGGCCAAGACGCGCTGATGTTTGTCCACTTGTTTGGTAATTTCGCCGATTAAATCTTCAATCTGATTATTGGCCGGTCGGACTTCAACTTGCGGGTCCAACAGGCCGGTTGGACGGATAATTTGTTCCACCACCTGAGCGGAGTGTTCAAATTCGTAAGCGGCGGGTGTGGCGCTGGTGTAAATAACTTGATTAACGCGGCTTCTGAATTCTTTAAAATTTAAGGGGCGGTTATCAATAGCCGAAGGCAGGCGGAAACCAAAATTGACTAAGGTTTCTTTGCGCGAGCGGTCGCCGGCAAACATGCCGCGAATTTGCGGAATGGTAACATGTGATTCGTCAATGAATAAGAAGAAGTCTTTGGGGAAAAAATCCAGTAGAGTTTCCGGCGGTTCACCGGCAGCGCGGCCGGCCAAATGGCGGGAATAATTTTCAATGCCATTGCAATAACCGACCGAACGAATCATCTCCAAGTCGTAATTGGTTTTTCGTTCCAAGCGTTCGGCCTCCACTAATTTATGTTCCCCGCGCAAAACTTTTAATCTGTCATCAAGTTCCTGTTCAATTTTAGTGAGCGCGCTTTCCAGCTTGGCTTCGGGTGTAATAAAATGTTTGGCCGGTAGAATACTGATGGTTTTTAGCGCCTGGCCCAGCGAATCTTTTAAATTATAAAGCCAAGCCGCTTGCTGGCCTGGTTGGATGACAAATTGATAAATACCAACCAGACTGTCGCTGTCCAGCACCAAGCGAATAACTTGTTCGCCGGAGGCTAAGTGGATGTCCAAATTGTCGCCCGAGACTCTAAATTGCCCGCGCTTGAATTCCACATCATCGCGGCTGTATTGGATTTTAACCAATTGCCGCAAGATGGCATTTCTGGTAATTTTGTCGCCAACAGTCAGGGATAAACTTTGTTCTTCATAGTTGGCTTTTTCGCCTAAGCCGTAAATACAAGAAACGCTGGCCACGATAATCGTATCGCGGCGCGTCAGCAAAGCTTGAGTGGCAGCGTGGCGCAGGCGGTCAATTTCTTCGTTGATTTGCGCTTCTTTTTCAATATAGGTATCGGTTTGCGGGATATAGGCTTCCGGCTGGTAGTAGTCATAATAAGAAACAAAATAATGGACGGCATTATGCGGAAAAAATTGTTTGAATTCCTCATAAAGCTGGGCGGCTAAAGTTTTGTTATGAGAAATTATCAAAGTCGGGCGATTGAGCTGGGCAATCACATTGGCCATGGTAAAAGTTTTGCCGGAGCCGGTCACGCCAAGCAGGGTTTGCGCCTGGGCGCCGGCTTTGGCGCCTTTAACCAACGCCTCAATCGCTTGCGGTTGATCGCCGGTCGGTTTAAATTTTGACTCCAAAATAAATTTCATATTCCTTGTTTTCCTCCCCCTTACGAAGGGGGAGGTCAGGAGGGGGTTAATTTTTATAATTTGTCCCAATAAATAAGAAAGGGCAAATAAATTTGCCCTTGCTGTTTGAAAGATTAAAAGTTTATAGCCGATGCTATGATTTTGTTGTTTTTGGCCTCCAGATTAAAGGCGATAGCTTGCCGTGACACTCTTTTGGCTGTGTTTGAATTATTAACGGGAATTGATCCCGGATCTTTAGTTTTAATAATTATCTGACAGTCTCGCTTGAGAGTGGTGCGACGAGCCTTGTTTAATTTTCCTTTAATTTTGGAAGAAAGATTTTTCTCGGTTCGTTTGGAACATGACTTGTTATTGCCTAAAATAATCTCCATGAGGCCCCCATAATTTTTAAAAATGTACAAAATCAGTTATCTGTACTCATTAGCATAAACATTTTTGAATAAAATGTCAAGATTTCTTTGACTTTTATGGTTTTTTTCTATAGAATAAGTAAATAAATTAGGCAGTTTGCCAATTTTTGTTTGTTTAATTTTAGCCACTTTATGAATCAAACAAGATCTAATAAAAGTCAGTTTCCCGAACTTGAGGAGCAAGTTTTGTTTTTTTGGGAAACCAATAAAATTTTTGAGGCCAGCATAGCCAAAGAGGCGCCCAAAGGCGACTACGTTTTTTATGATGGTCCGCCTTTTGCCACCGGCACGCCGCACTACGGCCATATTGTCGCCAGCTTGATGAAAGATGTGGTGCCCCGCTACTTCACTATGAACGGCTACCGCGTGGAGCGCACCTGGGGCTGGGACTGTCATGGTTTGCCGATTGAAAATATTGTGGAAAAAGAATTGGGCACCAAGTCCAAAAAAGATATTGAAGCGATGGGTGTGGCCAAGTTCAACGAGCTTTGCCGTTCCAAAGTTTTGGGCTATGCCAAAGACTGGGAGAAAACTATCCGCCGCCTCGGGCGCTGGGTGGATTTTGAGCATGGCTACAAAACCATGGACTTGGCTTACATGGAATCGGTTTGGTGGGTGTTTAAAAATTTATGGGACAAGGGTTTGATTTATGAAGGCTATCGCTCCATGCATATTTGTCCGCGCTGCGAAACCACTTTATCGCAATCCGAAGTTGCCGAGGGCTACAAAGATATTAAAGACTTATCCGCCATGGTTAAATTTGAATTAGTAGACGAGCCTGGAACTTTTGTCTTAGCCTGGACCACGACGCCTTGGACTTTGATTGGTAATGTGGCTTTAGCCGTTGGCGAAAAAATTGATTATGTTCTTCTCTCCTGTCATTCCCGCGAAGGCGGGAATCCAGAACAATATATTCTGGCCAAAGATAGAGTTAGTGAAGTAATGAAAGATAATGAGTGCGAAATTAAAAGAGAATTTAAGGGTTCTGAATTGGTTGGTAAAACTTACAAGCCTTTATTTGATTATTACGCTAAAGATGACAATTTAAAAAATAAAGAAAATGGTTGGAAGATTTATAGCGCTGATTTTGTGACGACTGAAGAAGGCACGGGCGTGGTGCATATTGCCCCGGCTTTTGGCGAGGACGATTTGAATTTAGGCAAACAATATAATTTGCCCTTTATTCAGCATATCGGCATGGACGGCATTATCAAGCCGGAAGCCACCGACTTTGCCGGCTTGTCAGTAAAACCGATTGGCGACACGCAAGCGACCGATGTGGAGATTATAAAATATTTAGCGCATCATAATTTGTTGTTTGATAAGGCTAAATATGAACACAGCTATCCTCATTGCTGGCGCTGTGATACGCCGCTTTTGAATTTCGCCACCAGTTCTTGGTTTGTTAAGGTGGAGGATATAAAGCCGGCAGCTTTAAAAACAGCCGAAGATATTAATTGGTCGCCGGAACATATTAAAGCCGGACGTTTCGGCCAGTGGTTGGAAGGCGCGCGCGATTGGTCAATCAGCCGACAGCGTTTTTGGGCCAGCGTTTTGCCGATTTGGAAGTGCGACAAATGTGGCGAGCTGGAAGTTTTTGGCGCGGTAGCCGACTTGGCCAAGCGAGGCGAGACTAAAATTACTGATTTGCATAAACATATTGTGGACGAGATTGCTTTTAAGTGCGCCAAATGCGATGGCACTATGCATCGCGTACCGGATGTCTTGGACACTTGGTTTGATTCCGGCTCCATGCCTTACGCTCAAAAGCATTATCCCTTTGAGGATAAAGCCAAGTTTGACGCCAACTTTCCGGCCGAGTTTATTGCCGAGGGCGTGGACCAAACCCGCGCTTGGTTTTATTACTTGCATATCATTGCCAATGGCATTTTTGCCAAAGCCGCTTTCAAGAATGTGATTGTTAATGGCATTGTCCAAGCGGAAGACGGCAAGAAAATGAGCAAGAAATTACAGAATTATCCCGACCCCAACGAGGTTTTGGATCATTACGGCTCCGATGCTTTGCGCGCTTATCTTTTGGCCAGTCCGGTCATGCAAGCGGAAAATTTAAATTTCAGTGAGAAAGGCGTGGAAGAAAGTTTGCGCAAGAACATCATGATTCTTTGGAATGTTTACAAGTTTTATGAATTATACGCTGACGTTACTGCGGCCGGCAATGACAGCAAAAACATTTTGGATATTTGGATTCTGGCTCGCTTGAATCAGTTGATAGCGGAAGTTACCGAGGCCATGAATAATTATAATTTGCCCAAAGCCGTGCGGCCTATTACCGCTTTTATTGATGACTTTTCCACTTGGTATTTGCGCCGAAGCCGTGATCGCTTCAAGGAGGTAGGCGAAGCTAAACAGAGCGCTTTGGCCACAACCAAGTTTGTTTTGTTGGAATTAGCCAAAGTCATGGCGCCGTTTATGCCTTTTATGGCTGAGATGCTTTGGCAAAAGGCGGGCGCTTATAATTTTCAAGACAAAAATAGTTCAGTTCATTTGGCGGCTTGGCCGAGTGCCGGCGAAACTGACGAACAAGTGTTGGTTAATATGGATATTACCAAGCAGGCCGTGGAATTAGCTTTGGCTAAGCGCGATGAGGCGGGCATTAAAGTTCGCCAGCCCCTGCCTAAGCTCTCTTTGCTTAATTGTTCGCTGGATAAGGCTTATTTGGATTTAATCGCTGATGAAGTAAATGTTAAAGAAGTTGCGTGTAAATTCGGTGAAGGCAATTTAACGGTTGAGCTGGACATTAAAATTTCCGACGAGTTAGCCGCCGAAGGTTTAAGGCGAGAATTGGTGCGGGCGATTAACGGTTTAAGAAAAAAAGCCGGTTTAAGTATTAATGATAAAGTTAATATTTTTATTGCTAATGTTGATAGCGATTTATTTAAAGCCATGGTGGCTTTATATAATTCTGAAATTTTGCAAGAAACCATCGGCCAGCAAATAACTATTGCCGATTTGCCCACTGACTTATTAATTAAAGAAGAAGTAAAAATAAATAGCCACCAAATTGTTTTGGGGCTTAAACAATAAATTTATGAATTTATTATGGATTGTTATCGCCATTGTTGCGGTAATCATTATTGCCATCATTGCTCTTTATAACGGCTTAATCCGTTTGAAAAATCGCGTGGACGAAGCCTGGAGTGATATTGATGTCCAATTGAAGCGCCGCTATGACTTGATTCCCAATTTGGTGGAAACGGTCAAAGGCTATGCCGCGCATGAAAGCCAGACTTTGAATAATGTGATTGAGGCGCGCAACGCCGCTATGGCCGCGCAAAAATCCGGCAATTTGGAAGAGAGCTTGAAGGCGGAAAACACTTTGTCGGGAACCTTGAAATCAATTTTCGCTTTGAGCGAGGCTTATCCTGATTTGAAAGCCAATCAAAACTTTTTGGAATTGCAGCGCGAGCTGACTGATACTGAAGATAAGATCCAGGCCAGCCGCCGTTTTTACAATGGCAATGTCCGCGATTTCAACACCAAGCTGCAGGTTTTTCCGACTAATATCATCGGTAAACAGCTGGGTTTTTCTGACCGCAAATTTTTTGAAGCGGGCGAAGGAGAGAAGGAGAATGTTAAAGTTGAATTTTAGACCAGATAAAAAGTATGACTCTTTATACCAATGCCGATTCTAATCGTCATAAAACTTGGCTGCTCTTAAGCGTCTTTTTTGTCGCCATCATCGGTATCGGCTATGTTTTTGGCGTGGCCATGGATAACTCGGCCATTATTTATGGCGCGGTTATTTTCAGCATTGTTTCCAGTTTTGTCAGCTATTGGTGGTCGGATAAAATCGTGTTGACGATGTCGGGCGCACATGAGGTCACGCACGACAATGCGCGAGAACTTTATCACTTGGTGGAAAATCTTTGCATTACTGCCGGTTTGCCGACGCCAAAAATTTATTTGATTGACGATACCGCGCCCAACGCTTTTGCCACCGGCCGTGATGCCGAGCACGCCGTGATTTGTTTTACTACCGGCATTTTGGGCAAGTTGGAAAAAACCGAATTGGAGGGCGTGGTGGCGCACGAATTATCGCACATCGGCAATCGCGATATTTTGTTGGCCACTATTGTAACGGTGCTGGTCGGGGTGATTGTATTAATGGCTGATTGGTTTATGCGTTGGTCAATTTTTGGCGGCCGCCGTGATGATAATAATGACAACGGCGGACAGATTGCTTTGATTATGACAATCGTAGCTATTGCTTTGGCCATCTTGGCGCCGATTTTTGCCTATCTGATGCAGTTTGCCATTTCCCGCAAGCGCGAATTTTTAGCTGATGCTTCCGGCGCCTTGTTAACGCGTTATCCCGAAGGCTTGGCGCGAGCTTTGGAAAAAATTTCCGCCGATACCGAACCGTTGGAAGCGGCCAATCGAGCGACAGCGCATTTATATTTTGCCTCGCCCTTTAAAGCCGACACCAATCAAGAGGTAAGCTGGTTTGCTAAATTATGGTTAACGCACCCGCCGATCAAGGAACGGGTCGCCGCTTTGAGAGGATTAAAGATGTAATATTCAAAAATATGACTACACAAGATATCTATAAATTAGCCGTGGAGTTAGGCAGTAAAGCCGATTTGCGCGGTCTGGCCAGAGTTAAAAAACATCTGGAGAGAACCAAAGAAAAATACGATAAGCTGGGCAAGGACAGAAAGGCCGAATTTGATTTGGAAAAATTAACCAACCCATATAGCGACACCCGCGTTTTGGTTGACAACAAAAAAAAGCAAATTAAAAAAGTTTTAGTCGGTATTGATATTGATGGCGCTGAACTGCTGTTGGCTGACAAGTTGGGCGACATTGATTTGGTTATTTCCCATCATCCGGATGGCGCGGCCTTGGCTGACATGCACGATGTGATGCATTTGCAGGCGCAAGTCTTGGCTGATTACGGCGTGCCGATTAATATCGCCGAATCGGTTATTCGTCCGCGTATCAGCGAAGTCTCTCGCAAGTTGTCGCCGATTAATCATAGCCGCAACTCGGATATCGCCCGCGTTTTGGGTTTGGACTATATGTGTACACACACCATCGCCGATAATTTGGGCGCCAGATTTTTGGTTGATTTGATTAAAAAAAATCAGGCCAAGCTGGAAACAGTCGGCGAAGTTTTAGCTTTGCTAAAAAGCATCCCTGAATATAAAGAAGCCATAAAAATTAAAGCCGGTCCCAGATTATTTACCGGCCATGAAGATCATAGCTGCGGCAAAATTGCCGTAACCGAATTTACCGGCGGCACTTCCGGTTCCAAAGATATTTACGAAAAGATAGCGCAAGCCGGCATTGGCACGATTATCGGCATGCACATGAGTGAAGAACATCGCGCGGAAGCGGAAAAATATCATCTTAATGTCGTTATTGCCGGCCACATGGCTTCTGATTCTTTGGGCATGAATTTATTCTTAGATGAGCTGGAGAAGAAAGGCGTTAAAGTTATGCCGATTTCCGGC
This sequence comes from bacterium, assembly GCA_021819805.1. GTDB lineage: Bacteria > Patescibacteriota > Patescibacteriia > Patescibacteriales > Patescibacteriaceae > JAKAEX01. Next base: position 10,397 of record JAKAEX010000009.1, read on the forward strand.
TTGATTAGAATTAAGAGAAAATAATTTATGCTGGCTTATATAGCGGGTAAAATTTTGGTTAAGCGAGAAAATTATTTGATAGTCATAACCAATGGCCTGGGTTATAAAGTTTTTGCTGCACCCAAGCTTATCGCGGAAGTGGCCGGCGAGACCGAACTATATTTATATCAGCAGATCAAGGAAGATGGCACGGCGCTTTATGGCTTCAAAACATTGGAGGAGCTGGAATTTTTTGAATTGCTGTTAAGCGTCTCCGGTATTGGACCGAAATCAGCCTTGGCTATTTTAGCCATGGCTTCATTGGCAGAATTAAAATCAGCCATTGCTTCCGGCAATCATAGTTTGTTAACCAAGGTATCCGGCATCGGCCAAAAAACCGCCGAGCGCTTGGTGCTTGAGCTTAAAAATAAAGTTGATTATTTGGCGCCGGTCAGCGGCTCAACTTCCGGCCAAATTAGGGGCGATGAATTAGAAGGCTTAGGTGCTTTGGGCTATTCTTTAGCTCAGGCCCGAGAAGCCCTGAGTCAGATTGCTTTTGAGATAACTGACAGCGGCGAGAGGATAAAAGCTGCATTAAAATACTTAGGGCGATAAAATGAATTTAATTTTTCTTGATAAAAAACAGTTAGAGTCTTTTGTGGCTTCCCAAAATCAAGCCCAGTTTTTGCAATCCTGGGAATGGGGCGAGTTTAGCGCCGTCAAAGGCAAAGTCTGGCGTTTGGGCGTGGAGCTTGATGGCCAATTAGTGGCAGTTGTCAGCTTGCTTAAAAAACCCCTGCTTTTGGGCTGGTCTTATTTTTATTCGCCGCGCGGCCCGCTTATGGCCAATGGCCATAAAGATGTTTTTGCTTGGCTCTGCGCGGAAATTAAAAAGTTGGCCAAGGCGGAAAGAGTAATTTTTTGGCGCTGCGAACCGGCTAAGATGCTGGCTGATAAAAATTTGGTGCAAACCATAGATATTCAGCCTCGCCAAACCTTGTTAATTGATTTAAGCCAAAGTGAAACTGATTTGCTGGCGGGCATGCATCAGAAAACTCGCTACAACATCAGGCTGGCCGAGAAAAAAGGCGTGGTCATCAAACACGACCGAGCAACTTATGGCCAGGCCGGCGCCTGGTGGCAATTATTATCAACCACCAGCAAGCGGGACAATTTTAAATTACACAGCCAAAAATATTATGAGCGAATGCTGTCTCTGCCCTTTGTTGAATTATGGCGCGCCGAATATCAAGGCGAAATTTTAGCCGAGGCCATCATTGCTTATTACGGCGACACGGTTACTTATATTCATGGCGCTTCCGCCAATGCCAATCGCCAATTAATGGCGCCTTATTTATTACACTGGGCAGCCATTAAATGGGCCAAGCAAAATGGTTTTAAATATTATGATTTTTACGGCGTGGATGAACGCCGCTGGCCGGGCGTTAGCCGTTTTAAATTGGGCTTTGGCGGGCAGATTATTAAGTATTCCGGCACATTTGATTTAGTGTTTGTTAGGCTGTATTATTGGATATATCAGATTTTAAGAAAACTAAGGAGGAAGCTTTAAGCTAAAAGCTAAGAGCTAAAAACGCAAAGCTATTGTGTTCGCTTTGCTCACGGATTTATTAAAAAATAATTCATCCCGATGTATATCGGGATACCTACTCTTTTTACATTTTCGCTTTTAGTTTTTACATTTTTTATGTTTGATAAACTTTTACACGAATTAAGAAAAATTATACCCAAAAAAGTTTGGGATTATTTGTGGCCGATTTATCATTTTTCTTGGGGCTGGCTGGGTAATTTAATTTATCGCTGGCCCAGCCAGAAATTGATTGTGATTGGCGTGACCGGCACCACCGGTAAAACCACCAGCGTCTATTTGGTTGCTAAGATGCTCAGCGAAGCCGGTTATAAAGTTGGCTATACCTCCACGGCCATGTTTTCCGACGGCAACAAAGAGTGGCTTAACGACAAGAAAATGACTATGGTCGGCCGCTTGTTTACTTTTAGGCTGATGTCAAAAATGGTTAAAAATAAATGCCACTACGCCGTGATTGAAACCTCCTCCGAAGGCATTATTCAATATCGGCATCGTTTTATCAATTATGACGTTTTGGTTTTTACCGGCTTGTATCCTGAGCACATTGAAGCTCATGGTAGCTTTGAGGCTTATCAAGAGGCCAAGGGCATGTTGTTTGCTCATTTGAAAGATTGTAAGACTAAATATGCAGACAATGAGCGGCGGGTTAAAAAGGTTGAGGCCGGCATTAAAAAATTAAGCCTTAATCGCGTCAAAAAAACCATTATTGTTAACGGCGACGACGAGCACAAGGATTATTTTCTTAATTTTTGGTCAGAAGCCAACATTGAATATCGAGTAATGGACAAAGCGCCGGTGGAAATTAAAGATGAAGATTTTGCCACCAAAGATCACAACTCGCATCGGTTGATTGCCGCCAATCCCCTTATTAATCGAGATGGCGTGAGCTTTGTTTTGTGCTATGACCACCAATGCTTTAAGGATGAACAGATTTCCTTGAAGCTTCTGGGCAGTTTTAGTATCGGCAATGCTATGAATGCGGCGGCTGTCGGCTATTCCCAGGGTTTAAGTTTACAGCAAATTAAACAAGGTCTAGAGTCGGTTAGCGGGATACCGGGTCGTTTGGAGCAGATAGCTATTGGTCAGCCGTTTACAGTAATTGTTGATTATGCCTTTGAACCACGGGCCGTGTCCAAACTTTACGAGACAGTGGCTCTCTTGCCTCATAATAAAATTATTCATGTTTTGGGTTCGGCCGGTGGCGGACGAGATGTGGCCAGACGGCCGGTCTTAGGCAAAATTGCCGGCGAGCAGGCTGATATTGTGATTGTGACCAACGAAGATCCCTACGACGATGATCCTTTAATTATTATGGATCAGGTGGCCTTGGGCGCTGAAAAATCAGGCAAGATTTTGGGCGAGAGTTTGTTTAAAATTTATGAGCGCCGCGAAGCCATTACCAAAGCCCTGTCTTTAGCTAACGCTGATGATATCGTGCTGATTACCGGCAAGGGCTCGGAACAGGCGATTTGCGTTAAGGGTGGCAAGAAAATTCCTTGGGACGACAGACAAGTGGCCAGAGAGGAATTAGCAAAATTAAAATTAACTTGATATTTTGCAACCAGATAAGACTAATGATATAATACAATCAGAGGTATTTTTTAAATGCTATATTAATTTTATGAAGAAAAACAAATTAAGTGTTTTTAAAAAACGACTGATTGAAGCCGGCTTAATAATTGTTATTGCCGGTTGTTGGGTATTTATCGGCGTTAAGGTAAAAATTAGTCTTAGTAAAGACTACACCAAGGCTGAATCCTTAACCAAAAGCGACAAGTTTGTAAGTTGTGGCAGCGCGCCTTGTTCAGGCAATACTTGCACCGTAAAAGTGCCGGGAGCAGGTTTGGAGCCTTATGATTATTATGATGGTTTTTGTTCTGAAGGTTGCCGATGCTGGGTTAAACTAACCGTTAATCCGGGTAATAATTCCGGTTTGGTAAACATCGGTAGCGGTCGCTTGGAATACTTTAAGCCCGATGCTCAAACCGGCGGGGTAGACGTCCATGTTATTGAAAATTTATTGCAAGCCGAAGAAGTGGCCAAGGCTTATCCTCAAGCAGATTTTAATAATAATGGCGTCGCCAATGCTCAAGAATTGCTAAAAGGACAAAACCCTTATGGCTCAGGTTTATTTACCTGGGATAATGTCGTAAATTCCGCTTCTCCCTTGGGTCCAACCAAATAAACGAAGCTTTAAGATTGGGTTATTTTTTACAACTTAAATTGAATAAAACTCCTGCCGATTGGCCGGAGTTTTAAAATTTTTTACAACAGAAAATAGCCGATTTTTCAAGTTGGCGGCCGGGGTAAAAAATGTTAAGGTTTTACATATGCCATTTGTCCATCTCCATGTTCATAGCCACTATTCTTTGCTGGACGGTTTGTCGCAAATTGACGACATTATTAAATTCGCCAAAGAAGACGGCTCTAATGCTATTGCCCTAACCGACCATGGCGTTCTTTATGGCGCCATTGAATTTTACCAAAAAGCTCTCAAGGCGGGAGTCAAACCGATTGTCGGCATTGAAACATATTTGGCCGCAGACTCTCGTTTTAATAAGACTTACACCAAGGGGGAAAAAATGAGCTACCATTTAATTCTCTTGGCTAAAAATTATGAGGGCTATAAAAATTTAATAAAAATAACTTCCGAGGGGCACTTAAACGGTTATTATTACAAGCCGCGCATTGATTGGGAATATTTACAAGAACATCATGAAGGTTTAATTGCCAGTTCGGCTTGTTTGGGCGGAGAAATTTCCTCGCTCTTAAAGCGCGGCAAAGACGAGGAAGCCAAACGACGAGCCCAAGAATTTAAAGAGCTGTTTGGCGCGGATAATTATTATTTGGAAATCCAACATCATCCGGCCATACCGGAGCAGGCCGAAGTTAATGCCAAGATGATTGCTTTGGCACGCGAATTGGACATCGGCTTGGTGGCCACCAACGATTCTCATTATGTTAATAAGGACGATGATGAGGCGCAGGATATTTTAGTTTGTTTGCAAAACAAGGCCAAACAGGCCGACACTAATCGCATGAGCTATATGGGGGTTGATTATTCTTTAATCCCCGGACGCAAAATGGAGGAGCTGTTTAAAGACACGCCGGACGCCATCGCCAATACCGTTAAAATTGCCGATATGTGCAATTTGGAAATTGAATTGGGCAAAACTCAATTGCCGCATTTTGCCGTGCCTGAGGGTTTTGATGGCAATTCTTATTTGCGACAGCTATCATTGGAAGGCTTGGTAAAACGTTATGGCAAAACCTATGACGAGATTGAACCGGTTTATCGCGAACGCCTGGATTACGAGTTGTCGGTGGTGGCAAAAATGGGCTGGCCCAGCTACTTTTTGATTGTGGCTGATTTTGTTAACTGGGCCAAGAATAATAAAATCGTGGTCGGTCCCGGCCGCGGCTCGGCCGCCGGTTCGCTGGTTTGTTATTGTCTTGGCATTACCGACTTGTGCCCTATTAAATATGAATTGCTGTTTGAGCGTTTTTTAAATCCTGACCGCATTTCCATGCCTGATATTGATATGGATTTTGCCGATACCCGCCGCGATGACGTTATTAAATATGTTCAGGAAAAATACGGCTATGACCATGTGGCGCAAATTATCACTTTTGGTACTATGGCGGCGCGAGCGGCCGTGCGCGATGTCGGCCGCGTCTTGGACTATCCTTATGATTTTTGCGACAAGTTGGCCAAGACCATCCCGATGTTTATGACTTTAACCAAATCTTTAGAAGAGGTGGTGGAGTTTCAAGAGATATATAAAGATCCGGATGCCAAACGCATTGTGGATTACGCCTTGAAGCTGGAGGGTGTGGCGCGCCACGCTTCTATTCATGCCTGCGGTATTTTGATTACCAAAGATCCGTTGACGGAAAATGTGCCGGTGCAATATGCTTCCTCGTCCGACAAAACCATTGTTTCGCAATATTCGCTCCACCCAACCGAAGATTTGGGCTTATTGAAAATGGACTTTTTGGGTTTGAAAAATTTAACCATTATTGAATCGGCCATCAGAATTATCAAAAATACCC
>JAKAEX010000073.1 GCA_021819805.1 bacterium
AATCTTTTCAAAACTTCCTGATCTTTTAAATAAAAAGACCACATGGCAGTCATCTGCGTTCGCAGAAGATATTTGTCCGTCAAATAATAAGTATCGGTTTCTCGGCGGCTGGGATGCTCGGCCGGGGTGTTCAACCAATCAAAATTCTGTTCAACTGTAATTATTTTGGGAAAATCAACCAAATCAAAGTCCTTAAATCTGGGCAAGTTTAAAATTTGATCAAATAAAATTTTGACAGGTGAACCGACTTTTTTGGTTAAATCAGGCAGTTTTAATAATCGCTTGATTCTCTCGGCCTTGGTATCAGTCCTGGCCTCCAATTCTTTAATTAAAACACCCTCATTGGGATCATTGATAACGATATTTTTTCTCATATTTTAATAATTACTCAAAAATCAATGACTCTAAACTACTACATTTCGGCTAAAGTTTCAATACCCAAAATCTCCAAACCATTGGTTAAAACCCGAGCTACCGCTGCGGCTAAGGCCAGTCTGGCAGTCTGTTTGGCGGCATCAGCCTGAATAATGGTGGTGCTTTGATAATAATCATTAAACAGCCGGCTGGTATCAAATAAATACTTGGCTAAAATTGACGGTTCATAACGACGGCCAGCTTCTTTAACCACCGAGGCAAACTTAGCCAAAGCCAACATCAGCTCTCGTTCCTTGCTTTCGGTCAGCAGTTCCAGGGGCAGTTGACCGCTTAACTTGGCGTGGCCCTTTTTCAATAAGCTGTTAATACGCGCCACCACATATTGCAAATAAACGGCGGTAAAACCATCAAAACGCAAAGCTTCATTTAAATCAAAAGTGATGATTTTATCGGCGCCAACCTTAATCATCTCAAATTTCAAAACGCCAATCGTGATAATTTCAGCCGCTTGGTCTATTTTAGACTCTGACCAGTCGCTATGACGCTTGGTAATTTCCAGTCTGGCCTTGCTTTTAGCCTCTTCATAAACCTCCTCAAAAGTAATCACTCGACCGGAACGAGAACTCATCATACCTTCAGGCAAACGAACAAAATCATAAGGCAAGTGAACCAACTTTGTTTGAAAGCCGGCTAATTCCAAAACTTTAAACAACTGTTGGAAATACAGACTCTGGCGATTATCCACCACATAAATTGAGCGAGACAGCTTGGTTTTGGTAAATTTTTTAGCAGCTAAGGCCAAGTCAGCCACCGGATAAAGCGCGGTGCCATCGGAACGCAACAAAACCAAGACGCCCAAACCATATTGTTCCAAATCGGCAATGACCGCTCCCTGGCTCTCTTGCAAAACGCCCTGTTTCAATAATTTGGACACCAGCTCTCGGCCGTCATCAATTACTTCGTTTTCGTAATAGATCTGGTCAAATTTTATTTTGAGGCGTTGATAAATTGAATCAAAATAATCAATGCTCCAACGCCTGGTTTCCTGCCACAATTTATAATCTTCACCGCTTCTGGCCTCAATCTGCTTCATAATTTCAGCTACAGCCTGCTTGCCATCGGCATCAGTTTCCAAAGCTTGGCTGGCCGCCGTATAAAGATGGCCGAGAATATAGCCTTCGCCCACCGCCCGCTGATTTTTCTTAAATTGCCATAAAGTTTTAGCGGCGTGAATGCCAAAATCATTAACGTAAGACACTTTATCAACCCGATAACCATTGGCCGCCAAAATTTTGGCTACGGCATCGCCATAACAAATATTGCGCAAATGGCCGATATGATATTCTTTATGCGTATTAATATTGGAATATTCAATCATAATCCGCTCATCAATCGGCTCTTGACTATAACCGGCTCGTCCGTCCAAAGATTCGGCCACCGCCTGATTTAAATATTCCGGCTTTAAGAAAAAATTAAGGTATGGTCCGACCGCTTGGACTTGGCCAATGACCTCGTCGGCGCTTATTTGACCGGCCAATTGCTTGGCCAATTCAACCGGCGACTGTTTGTTAAGTTTGGCCAAGACAAAACAAGCGATACTTAGATCGCCCCAAGCGGCCTCCGGCGGATAATCCACAATAATATCATTAATCAGGCTGTCATTGCCGACAAGGGCTACAACCTTTTCAAAAATATGTTGCTTGGCTTGTTCCAGAATTGACATATTTACTAATTTAAACAAAAAACCAAGTTTTTGGCAAGGATAAATCAGCTATTCGCCAAAAAAATAAAACCGCCGGTTAAGCGGTTTTATATCAAAAACTTATAGATAAAAGATTACTTCTCTAAGACTATCTCAATTCTATCAACCAGGGCCGGGGTTTTTTGGATAAACGGCGGGTAAAAATTAATTTTATAGCTGGCTAATTCAGGGATGCCTTTTAAATAGGCAGTAAGTTGATCGGCGCTGAGGTTGGTTAATTTGCTCTTATCAATCAAGTTGTCTAAGGAAGTTAAGTTGACTTGGCTGACAAAGGCGGCATTAACTTCGGCAATCTTGTTGTCAGCGTCAACTTTCAATAACTGATAAGTGATGGCTTCGTCCTTCAAGTCAGCCAATTGCTTGTTGCTGGTTAGGAGGCTAAGCGCTTTGGTTTTAACCAAAGCTAAACTCTCATCGCCGTTGAAAGCCACGGCCAAAACCGAGCCTTTGAGCTTGATAACTATTTGTTCTTTTTCTTGGCCGACTTTGGAATCAACTTCCGAGACAAGCGAAGTCTCGTCTATCTGATAAAGTTGCTTTTTAAAATCGCCGTAAGTATTCTCAATTTCAGTTTTGGCTTGCGCTAAGAGACCGTCTTTCATTTCTTTCATCGCCTTATCAATATCTTCCTGGCTGACAATGCCTTTGGTTTTTTTCTTGTAAGCAATATCACCGGCTTTGCTTTCGGCATAGACTTTATCTTGCAAACCCTCCCATAAACCCGGAATGGTAAAGCGCTCATCGCCAACTGTCATGTCGGCTTTTGGCTGATCGGCATAAACCTCGGCTTCCAATTGGCCGCCAGCCGGCACATTAACTGAATTTTTTAATCTAAACAATTTGCCATCGGCGCCCAGTAATCTGGTGGTGGCCACCAAGGGCTGATTTTTAATATATTTATTATAAATTATCATGGTGCCGCTTACTTCTTCGCCAATCACTTCGCTACCGGCCACTTGAAAGGCTTTGGTTTGTTCTATTTCAATTTTTTTAACCAGACCCTTTAAGGCATGCTCGGGCAAAGTTGAACTGCTGGAGGTGTCATAAATATTAAACTGCGTCTCGCCGGACAAGGCTTCGTTTTTTAAGGACACGCTGATTTTAACTTTGACTAAAACAAAATAAGCCACGGCGGCAGCTACCACCAAGGCTAATATAACAAAACCCAAGGCTAATTTTTTATAAATTTTCCCCCCGCTATTATCAGCTGT
>JAKAEX010000074.1 GCA_021819805.1 bacterium
TGTCGATTTTTACTCCAAATTTTTTATTTGATGCGCCGAATTATTTATTTTTAATCATCATTGTCTTGTCTTCGGCGATTTTACTATTAATTAATGTAATGGCTGGAGAAGTTGATTTTGCCATAACCTCCGAAGGTATTTCGGTCGGCGATAGGTTCTATGATTATGACGAATTTAGAAATTTTTGCGTTTTGTTCAAACCAAGAGAAAATTTAAAAGTTCTTTATTTGGAATTTAAAGCCCCGCTTAAACCGCGCATTCAAATTCCTTTAAATGACGCCAACCCAATGGAAGTAAGAGAAATATTACAATCTTTTTTAGAGGAAGATCTGAATAGAACCGATGAATCAAACACCGACTATTTATCTAAATTGTTGAAATTTTGATATATTTGACTAATTTTAAAAAATATTTTATAGTAGTATATCCCTTGACTGGGATATTTTAATTACGCACCCGTCGTTCAATGGATAGGACGCAAGCTTGCGGAGCTTGTAATGTAGGTTCGATTCCTACCGGGTGCACACAAATATCTACTGTTGGTAGATAATTAACTTAAAAATATGGAACAATTTCTTGTTCAAAATGTTTGGCTAATTGCTTTATTAGCCTTGTGGACAGTCCCGTGGAAAGGCGTTGCGCTGTGGAAAGCGGCTCGCGCCAACAGCAAACCTTGGTTTATTGTTTTGCTGATTGTTAACACCGTGGGTTTGTTGGAAATCATTTATATTTTTGGTTTCAGCAAGAAAAAAGCTTAAAAAACACCCGCTCTGCGCGGGTAGTTGGAGAGGTGGCAGAGTGGTCGAATGCGACAGTCTTGAAAACTGTTGTCTATGAAAGTAGACCGTGGGTTCGAATCCCACCCTCTCCGCCAGAGGCGGACACAGTCCGCATATAAAAGAACCTCGACAGTTGTCGGGGTTCTTTATTTTACACAAATTATTTTAAATGGTGTATAATAATAGATATAGCTTTTCAAAAATTAAGCTTTAAAACTATGTCAAAAGTAGAAAAAAACGATGCCAATATGGGCAAATGCGTTTGCCCAAGCTGTCCGAGTTATAACGACTGCGCCAGAGGCAAAAGCGAAAAACTTTATTGCGCCGGCGATGTTGGCAAAAGCAGCTGCGCTTATCAAATGAATGGTTGTATTTGCAGCCAGTGCCCGGTTCATATGGAAAACAACCTAATGGCCGGCTATTATTGTATGCACGGTTCAGCCGACGAAATTGAAGGCAAAATGGCAATGTAAATATTTATGAAAACTTGCGAAAATTGTAAATTAGTTTTTAAAAAAAATCCCGAGAAGTGTCCGCAGTGCGGCGAGGCTTTAGCGACACCGCAAACAACCGACGCCTATCTGAAAAAGTTTTTAGACGTTGACCAAAAAACGCTTGAACGTTTTAAAAAAATCCGAACAGAAACCATAAAAGAAGCCAAGCGCTTAGGTAAAAAAACCGGACTGCTCAAAGCGATTGGTATTTCCGGCTCGGCCCGAGACCAGTTTGATATGGCAGCCGAAAACAGCAACTCCGAATTTCTGCTAAAACAATCTTTGGAAGAACTAAAAAAACAAGGTGTCAAAACAGAACTGATTTCTTTAAGAAAATATAATATCAAGCCCTGCAAGGCTTGCTACTCTACGACCAACACCCAATGCCATTTTTATTGCTCCTGCTATCCGCGCGGCAAAGCCACGGGCGATGATATGAGCAATCTTTTATATGACAAAGTTTTGGCCGCGGATATCATTATTTTTGCCACGCCGGTTAATAATTTTAAGATATCCTCCTTTTTGGCTTTGTTTCTCGACCGCTGTATCAGTTTGGATGGCAGTCTGTCCCCGGCTGATCCTAAAAATGCCAAGAACCGAGAATTAAATATTAAACATACAAAATTTGTTGAGCTGATGGCCGACGATGACATTCCCGGCAGTGGCTTCTTGCGCCGTTTCAGCGGTAAAACCGCCGGCGTTATTGTTACCGGCCACGAGGAAGGCGCGTCCATGGTTATTTCCTCTCTGTTTATGACCTTAAATCATTTTGGTATGGCCTTTTCGCCTTGGAGCAATATCTATGCCATGTCCTCTATTACCAACCCGACTTACAAAGACAAAAAAGTTGTTACCGGCTCTGTCTATATTAATGACGCCAAGCAGGTAGCCCAAAACACCTTAATGATGGCCAAGGCTCTGCGCCAAAAAACAATTGATTGGCGCTACGACCATTCGGCGAATTAAATTTTAAATATCAAAAAAAGATGGCTTCCCCCATCTTTTTTTATTGCTAAAATCTTGTAAATTTCACAAAACTATTATAGTCTAAAACCAGACCGCCTCCATAGTTCAATGGATAGAACGCGAGATTCCGGATCTCGTAGTGTAGGTTCGATTCCTACTGGGGGCACAAAAATAAAGGCCGGCATTAGTCGGTCTTTATTTTTTGTCTTCAGTAGGTAGAACCTACTGTAAAATCACAAATAAACATTATACATCTATACTCAAAAGAGACTGACACAAATAGATTAACGACGGTATTAGCTCTCATGGGGCTTCCGCCCCTTCGATTCCTACTGGGGGCACAAAAATAAAAACGGCCATCGGCTGTTTTTATTTAGCCACAACTATCCCCCAAACCCGCTTAGCGCCGGCTTGTTTTAGAACCTTGGCGCACTCATTAAGCGTGGCGCCGGTGGTGGCCACATCGTCAATCAATAAAATAGTTTTGTCGGTCAAAGCTTGACCGCGCCAAACAAAACAATCTCGTAGATTTGATAATCGATCGTGAGCCAACAAAGACACTTGCGGTTTGGTGTTTTTAATTTTTAATAATTTATCACTATAGTCAAACTGTAAATTTTCAGCCAACATTTTGGCTAAAATTGCTGCCTGATTAAAACCGCGCCAATTCAAGCGACGACGACTTAAGGGCGTAGGCATAATTATTACTTCGCGGTGGAACGAAATGTTTTGTTTTTGCCAGAAAAGCCAAAGCAGGTCAGCTAATTCCTGCGCCGCCTCCTTGGAAAAATGATACTTACAAATTTTTATTAAGTCTTTTACCAACAAATCATTATAGTCAGCGGCCGCAACAACCTTATCTAAGGCCCAATTATGGCCGGGGCAAATTTTACCATCAGTCTCCGCGCCGCAAATTAAGCAAACCTGATATGGCTGCCAGCTAAGACGCTCTCGACAAACCGGACAAAGCCAGCTGCCTTCAATCCCGCAGCCAACGCATTCTTTGGGAAAAAGCCAATCAGCTAAAAATAAAACAAGCTTTGAGGCTTGTTTTATTATCCCCTCCCTGATTGTCATAATTATTATTGCCAAGCGGCCGCATCA
>JAKAEX010000075.1 GCA_021819805.1 bacterium
CGATCTAAGATGCCAAGGGCGAGATCCTCCAATCCGGCGCGGCTCTGGGCGGTGGTTTTAACATTGAACGTTCATCCGAGATTTTAGCCGCCCTAATGATGCAGAACGGCACAAGCATTATTGACGATCAAGGTCGAGTGGTTTTCCGCCAATACGTTAGAGAAAAAGATTATAATCCGGGCGTGGACGCCATCCGTTTTTATACTGATTTTGCCAACCCGACCAAAGAGGTTTATAGCTGGAACAAGGGTTTGCCCAATTCTTTGGATATGTTTGTTCAGGGCAATTTGGCCATTATGTTCGGCTATTCCTATCAGGTGCCGATTATCAAGGCCAGAGCGCCCAAGCTTAATTTCGGCATTAAAAAATTCCCGCAGATTGAAGGCCGCAATGATCCGAAAAATGTGGCCGACTATTGGGTGGAAACTGTTTCCAAAAAAAGTCGTTATACCAACGAAGCCTGGGACTTCTTGCAATTTCTCGCGGCTCGTCCGGAAATTGTTAAGACTTACTTAAGCAGCACTAATCGTATTTCAGCGATTAAGAGTTTGCTGGCAGAAGAGGCTAATGATGATCAGGTTGGCGTTTTTGCTCAACAAGCCCTGGTTTCATCCAGCTGGTATCGCGGTATGAACTATGAAGCGGCTGACAAAGCGCTGAAAGAAATGGTAGAGGCGATTGCCGACAATCCGGATAATCTTGATTATGAGGCCAGAATCGCCGAAGGCAAAATCGGCGCAACAATTTATCAACAGTAATCAGTTAAGGAGGCAATAACTTTATGTCCTGGTTTAAATCAAGACAAATTTTTGGAGACAAATCCAGTGTGGCCGAACAGCTGAAAATTACTCGCCAAAAAAAGCAAATTGCTTTGGCTGAGGTGGCCGCCGCGATTAATGTTAATCATCGCTATCTGAAAGCCCTGGAAGAGGGCGATTATGGCCTATTGCCGACCGGTATTTACGGCCTTAACTATTTAAGAGAATACGCTAATTTTTTGGACTTAGATTACGAAAAGTTGCTAAGAAAATTCAAAGAAGAACAGCGCGTCTATCAATCCAGCGAACAGCGCCATTTATTTGCCCGCCAAACTGTCCGGCGCAAGTATTTTGTGGCCATTCCTAATGTAGTTAAATATGCCTCCATTGCTTTGGTGGCTATTTTAAGTTTGTTGTATTTGTGGTTTTTGGTTCAAAACATTTTTTTACCGCCCAAATTGGAAATTACTTCGCCGGCCGCCGACCAAACCACGGTTAATAAGTCAAAAATTGTCGTAGCCGGCAAAACCGACAAAGAAACCGAGATTTTAATCAACGAACAGCCGGCCATGGTAAGCGCTACCGGCGATTTTAGCGAAGAAGTTAACCTGCATCCGGGAGTTAATTCCATTACGGTTGTCGCCCAAAAAGCGGCCAAGAAAAAGAACATTTTAACCAGAGAAGTTTTGTTTAAAGAAAGCCAAAAACCTTAGGTTGAGTTTTTCGGCCGGATAAATTATCCTTAGTATAGACAATAAATTAAGAAAAAAATATGGAGAACAACAAGAGTGGCAAAGGAGGAGGAAAAAATGAAGAACAGGAGGCCAAATTAGAGGCGGCTATGGCGGCAATGCAGCAAATTAAGTCTATGTTTGGCGATGGCTCCATTATGAAGTTTGGCGAGGCTAAAACAGCCAATGTGGACGCTGTGCCAACCGGTTGTTTGTCTTTGGACTTAGCTTTGGGCGTCGGCGGGGTGCCGCGCGGCCGTATTATTGAGATTTTTGGCCCCGAGGCCTCTGGTAAAACGACTTTAGCCCAGCATGTTATTGCCGAAGTCCAAAAATTGGGCGGTATTGCGGCTTTTATTGACGCTGAGCACGCCTTAGACCCCGATTATGCCGTTAAAATCGGTATTAACATTAAAGACCTCTTAATCAGCCAGCCTGATACCGGCGAACAAGCTTTGGAGATTTTGGAAACTTTGGTGCGCTCCAATGCCATTGATGTGGTGGTGGTTGACTCAGTAGCCGCTTTGGTGCCGAAAAAAGAAATTGAAGGCGATATGGGCGACGCGCAGATGGGCTTACAGGCTCGCTTAATGAGCCAGGCCTTGCGCAAACTTACCGGCGTTGTGTCCAAGACCAAAACCATTGTGATTTTTATCAACCAAATTAGAATGAAAATCGGTGTCTTTTTCGGCAATCCGGAAACGACTACCGGTGGCACGGCTTTAAAGTTTTATTCTTCAATTCGTATTGAAGTAAGACGCGCCGCTCAAATTAAACAAGGCGATAAAATTATTGGCAACCGCGTTAAATGCAAGATTGTCAAAAATAAAGTGTCAGCGCCTTTTCGGACTTGCGAATTTGATATTATGTACAACGAGGGCATTTCCATTTCCGGCGATTTGCTGGACTTGGGCGTCCAAACCAATGTTATAGCCAAACGTGGCAATGCTTATGCCTATAACGAAGAAAAATTAGGCGTTGGTCGTGAGACCGCTAAACGTTATTTGAAAGATAATCCGAAGTTAATAAAAGAAATTCGCAAACAGATTATTACTGAAGTCAAATCTAAAGAAGATAGTGGCACCCAAGCGATTATGGAGAACAACGCCACGACTGAGGTGGATGAACCGATACTTTAGAGTTGAAAGTTATAAAGTTATAAAGTTGAAAGTAATAGTAAGGTATATGGACTGGATAATAAATAATCTTCCTGTAATTATTTTAAGCTTCGCCGCTTTGATCGTTTCTATATTAAGTTGGTACAAAACCAGAATTTTTTATGATTTAGATGTACATCAAATTACTGGTTATGGAAGCGATCAACAATTAGAGAACATTAAAAATAAGCTAAACACAGGAAAATATACAATTATTAACACTTACGAAGAAAACCATCCCAATAACTGTAGTACTGTTTTTATTCTCGTAGGAAAAATAAAAAAATAATTTACAATTTATAAAAAACACGACCGAAAGGTCGTGTTTTTACTTTATAAACTTTATAGACTTTACGAACTTTTAACTTGCCTTAGGCCCGTTCTACGTATTCGCCGGATTCGGTGTTGACCTTGATCACGTCGCCTTCGTTGATAAACATTGGTACTTGGACATTGGCGCCGGTTTCCAGTTCAACCGTCTTCATAACGTTGCCGGCGGAATTGCCGCGCACGCCTGGCGGAGCGGAAACAACCTTAAACTCCATTTTAATCGGCAGTTTAACAGTCATCGGTTGG
>JAKAEX010000076.1 GCA_021819805.1 bacterium
AATAATATTGGCGGCGTCGGGATTAACCGGCGGCAACTGGCCGTCAGTAGTCGTGTCGGATAATTTCTCCACGCCGAGTAAACAAACCTCCTGCCAGGGGACATAATGAGAGCTGAACCGTTCTTGCTTAACTTCGCCGCTCGGATAGGTAACCTTATAGTCAAAATAAGCGCTGGCGCCATTATGGGCTTTTTCCGTACATTTTTTTTCGCCAGGTTTTAAATCCAAGGTTTCAATAATTTTTTTCTCCGGCGGCTTAACAATGCCATAAATCGTCGGCTTGGTTGCCTCAACCAAACGCCCGTCTTTTTTACCCCAAAAATCAAAGATAGCCGTATTGCCTTCCAGCCGCGTCTGAATCAAAATGTAATTTGCCGTGTCGTTAATAAATCTAAAATCCGGCCAAGGATCGTAAATCGTAGCGTCCGTCCCAGCCGGCTCGTAATACTGCACGCGATAAGAATGATTGCGGCGCATCGTAACCGGTAAACCGCTATGAAAGACTGTGCGAAAGAGTGTCGTGCCGGGTTGGCATAGGCCGCCGCCGAATTCGGGCAGGGTTTTATTTTGTTTAATAACCAGCTCGGGCAAATAACCGGTTGAGGCATCAATCTTGCCCAAAGCTTTGATTAAAGAAAACTCTTCGCCCGGCTTAATTAGCAAACCATCAATCGCTTTGGCGCCGACAGCAATGTTGTGGCGGCGATTGGCTGGCGAGCCGGCAAAACTGGAAGTGCCGGTGCCGATAATTTCCACTATTCCCAAATCATCAACCGCTTTGCCATCCGATTCGGCCTGGCTGGTTTTAACCGCCAAAACAACGTCTTTGCTGTTTTGCGACAAAGCTTGTTTTAAATTATTAATTGTCGCTTCAATATCAATTTCCTGGCCGTCGCGCGCCGATTGAAAGAGCGCCACTCGCCCATCTTTGATTTCAAATTTTGCTTCTCGCGGCAGCTGATTAATTTCCGGCGCAATTCTTCTGTCCACGTATTTTTTAAATAAATCCTTATCAATATCAACCACAATTTGTTTTTGTTTGTTTTGGTAATCAATCTTTAAGCCCAGCCAAGAGCGGATATCCAAAGAACCGGCTGTCCAGCTCTTATTTTTTTCACTCGTATCATTAGATGAGGTTGTGGCATTAAATTTAAAAGCTATCGGCGCTGTGTTCAGCCAATTATTAATAGAGCTGGTTAAATCGCCAACTTCCGCCTGAAAAACTTTTGGCGCGTCTTCTTCCAAAATTAATCTAATCGGATCATTTTTGGCTTGCTGTAAATTGTTTAAAAAAACTCCGGTGGCCGCCTGATAATCAAAGCGATGACCGAATTTTTCTTGGCTGATTGTCCAAGCGCCGCTTGGCTGCCAAATTAATTGCGCATCGGCCGCCGGCGATTCAAACGAGCCGAACTCCTGCTTTAGCAATTCAGCAATCTTCGGCTGGTTATAATCAACCACTAAAGGCGCTTCACAAGTCCACAGCCAGCAAACCAATTTTTGCTTAAAATCAACCAGTGATGATTGGTTTCGCCCAACCTGATAAGCCGCGTCAACCGTCTTATCAATATCAACCGCATATAGCTGATAAGCCAAGTCGCCATCAAATGAAACAGAGCTGGGGCTGATATTAACTTTTTTATCGGTATAAGAAAACTCCACGCCCTGATCAAGGTTTTTCAACATTTCTTTTAAAAAGTTTTTGGCCTCGGCTTTGCTTTTACCCTTTAAGCTAAACTCACCGACCATGACTCCGGGATAAATTTTTTCCTGGTAAGTCATTTGCACCACAGCCAAGAGCCAAATACTCACAACCAGCAAGCCCAAAATAAGCAAAAACAAACCCGCCAAATATTTGACGGCTTGTTTTGCTAAAAGCTTTTTAGGCATAAGCCTATTCATCCAGCTTAAGAATTTCATTTAAAATGTCTTTAGCCGACTCTTGCTTATTATCAGTGTCGGCGGTTGGCGAGTCGCTCAGCTCCACAAAAATCAGCTGGCCCTCGTGAATGGCGTCTGGCAGAACTTTTTTTGGCCAAACAAAAATATTTTGATCCTGGTCAATTAATACCACTCTTTCCTCCTCAATTCTGTCCACCGCCAATTCTAATTTCATAAATATAATGCTAATCTACAAATTATTATGCTAATGCCGCAAATAATGCAAACAACAACTTTAAAAATATTCGCAGCATTCGCCGTTTGCTTCGCGGCGTTCGCATTATGTTCTATTCGTTGATTTTTATTTTTAGTTCTTTGGCTTTTTTAAGTTTGGGCAGGATTACCGTGAGAATGCCATTTTCCAAACTGGCTTCAACGCCTTTTTCGTCAATCGGCGCCGGCAAAATAACTGTCCGAGAAAATCTGCCCCAATAGCACTCGCGATATAAATAATCATTATAATCAACGTCTTCGCTCAAGTGGCGTTCGCCTTTAATGGTAAGCACGTCGCCATTAACCGAAACTTCCAAATCCTCCGGCCTGGCGCCGGCAATAGTTGACTTCACCACCAGCTTATCGCCCGCCTCATAAACATCAATTGATAAATGTCCCTCATCAACCTCATCCTGGGCCTGAATCCACTGACTCATTAAATCCTGGTTGTCGGCCTGATTGGCTGGGCTTGGCTCTTTTTTTAATCTTTTAAACATAGGCTTGCTTATGCTTATATTATAATACAAAAAACGCTCCGAGCAAATAAGGCGCGGAGCGTTTGGGGCTGGAAATTATTGCTTAATAATAATCTTATCAATAATGCCATAGCGCTTGGCCTCTTCCGGCGTCATAAACTTATCACGATCAGTGTCTTCTTCAATCGTTTCTATTTTTTGTTTGGTGTGTTTGGCTAAGATTTTATTCATTTTATCCTTAACTTTAAGAATGTGTTCAGCGTGAATCTTAATGTCGGTGGCTTGGCCCTCGGCGCCGCTCATTACTTGGTGAATCATAATCTCACTGTTGGGCAGGGAAAAGCGCTTACCCTCAGCTCCGGCCGCCAACAGCAGGGCGCCCATAGAAGCGGCCATACCAACGCAAATTGTGGAGACATCAGCCTTAACATATTGCATGGTGTCATAAATCGCCATGCCGGCGCTAACAGACCCCCCGGGGGTGTTTATATAAAACTTAATATCCTTATCCCTGTTCTCGGCATCCAAAAACAAAAATTGGGCAATA
>JAKAEX010000010.1 GCA_021819805.1 bacterium
GACAGCGTCCGGCTATCAACGCCGGCTTGTCCGTGTCGCGCGTCGGCTCGGCTGCCCAAACCAAAGCCATGAAAAAAGTGGCCGGCAAAATGCGCTTGGAAGCCGCGCAATTCCGCGAATTGGCCGCCTTTACTCAGTTTGGTTCAGATTTGGATCAGGATACTAAGAATAAACTGGAACGAGGCAAACGCTTGATGGAAATATTGAAACAGGGCCAATATGCCCCGATGAGCATGGCTGAACAGGTTATCAGTTTCTTCGCTTTGACCAATGGTTATTTGGATAATGTGCCAGTTGATAATATTTTGGCGGTTGAAAAAAACTTGCTGGAATATTTGCGAAACTCGCATGAAAGTATTTTGCAGGCCATTACCGAGACCGGCGCTATCGCCGATGATATTAATGAACAGCTGATTGGCGCGATTAAAGATTTTTTATTAACAATAAATTAAAGAGGCACACCCCGCCCTTCGGGCACCCCTCTAATAGAGGGGAATAGTTATTAAAGTATGTCTAACACCAAAGAAGTTCAGCGCCGCATTAAGTCGGTTGGCAATATTTCTAAAATTACCCGCGCCATGGAAATGGTGTCAGCGGCTAAAATGCGCCGAGCGGTTGAGGCTGTTTTGAAAACCAGAAGTTATGCCAACTTAAGCTGGACCACGGTTTTGCATTTAACCCAAGACGCCGATTACACCAGGTTGCACCCTCTGTTGGCTAAGCGCCAAGAGATAAATAATGTAGCCGTGGTTTTGTTTGCGGCCAATCGCGGTTTGTGCGGTTCTTTTTCCAGCGCTTTATTGAATAAGGTTCAAGCGTCAATTGCTCAACACCAGACCAACGAGCAAGGCAAGCGTGTCGGCCACGAATTTTTAGTGGTTGGCAAAAAGGGCTTGGCTGTCGGCAGCCGTTTTGGCCACAGAATTGAGGCTGAATTTGAAAAAATTGAAACCACGCCAACGCCGAGCGATGTTTCGGCTGTGGCCAAATTGGTAACCAAGGAATTTTTAGCCGGCCGGTTTGATAAAGTTTTGGTCGCCTATACTGATTTTGCTTCAGTTGCCTCGCAGACACCGCGAGTTAAGCAATTGCTGCCGATTGATATTGATGCCGCCGATGACCATTTGGGCGTGGTTGGCAAAAATAAAAATATCGGCTTGGATAAAGAGTTTTTAAAAACCAAAGGAGCCAAATATTTTAGCGATGCCGCCGGCCATCAATATAATTTTACTTACGAACCTAATCCGACGGCAATTTTAGACAAAATGATTCCGCGCTTGATTCAGATTCAGTTGTTCCAGGCTTTGTTGGAGTCCAATGCTTCCGAACACAGCGCCAGAATGGCTGCCATGCACCAGGCCAATCAGGCGGCTGGCGATTTGGTCAGCGAATTAACCTTGGATTATAACAAGATGCGTCAGGCCGGCATTACAGCCGAAATTGCGGAAATTGCCGCCGGCGCCGCCGCTTTAAATTAATTATAAATTTAGAAATATTATGTCAAAGGATAAAAACATTGGAAAAATCAAACAAATCATCGGCGCGGTCGTGGACGTGGAATTCGGCGAACATTTGCCGGCTATTTATAATGCCTTGGAAGTTAAAACTGCCACCGGCAAGCTGGTGCTGGAAGTTCAGCAGCATACTGGCGCTGGCGCGGTTCGGGCTGTGGCCATGGGTATTACCGACGGCTTGAAGCGCGGCGATGAAGCTGTGGATACCGGCGCCGGCATTAGTGTTGGCGTGGGTGAAAAAACTTTGGGCCGAATTTTTAATGTCTTGGGCGAAGCGATTGATGGCGGCGAAGCGCCACAAACCGAAAAACGCTACCCGATTCACAGAAGCGCGCCTGAGTTTCGCGACCAATCAACCAAGACCGAAGTTTTGGAAACCGGCATTAAGGTTATTGATTTGATTTGTCCAATTGCCAAAGGCGGCAAAGTCGGCATGTTCGGCGGCGCCGGCGTCGGCAAGACCGTCGTTATTCAAGAATTTATTAACAATATTGCCAAAGCGCATGGCGGCTATTCAGTTTTTGCCGGCGTGGGCGAACGCACTCGCGAGGGCAATGATTTATATCACGAAATGAAAACCGCCGGCGTGCTGGACAAGGTGGCTATGGTTTTTGGCCAAATGAACGAACCGCCGGGATCGCGCGCTCGAGTGGCCTTGAGCGCCTTGGCCATCGCCGAATATTTCCGCGATGAACAGAATCAAGACGTTTTATTATTTATTGATAATATTTTTAGATTTACGCAGGCCGGTTCCGAGGTTTCAACCTTGCTGGGCCGTATGCCTTCGGCTGTTGGTTATCAGCCGACCTTGGCCACGGAAATGGGCGAATTGCAGGAACGCATTACTTCAACCAATAAAGGTTCCATTACCTCAATTCAAGCGGTTTATGTGCCAGCCGACGATTTAACCGATCCGGCGCCGGCCACCACTTTCGGCCACTTGGACTCAACCGTCGTTTTGTCGCGCGGTTTGTCTGAATTGGGCATTTATCCGGCGGTTGATCCTCTGGATTCTTCTTCCACGATTTTGGATCCGAAGATTGTTGGCGAGGAACATTATAATGTCGCTTTGGGCGTCCAGCGAGTTTTACAGCGCTATAAAGATTTACAAGATATTATTGCTATTTTGGGTATGGACGAATTATCCGATGAAGATAAATTAACTGTTAGCCGCGCCCGCAAGGTTCAGAAATTTTTGTCTCAGCCTTGCCATGTAGCCGAAATCTTTACCGGCCGGCCGGGCAAATATGTTAAACTATCCGACACCATCGCCGGTTTTAGAGATATTTTAGATGGCAAGCATGATCACCGAAGCGAAGATGATTTCTATATGAAGGGCGGCGTGGAGGATCTGCAGTAGCATAATGCTAATGCCGCGAATTAACCTGCGAATGCCGCGAATGATATTCGCACATTACTATTCACTCCTAATCAAGGCTTCGAGTGAGCAAGAGAAGAGTTATTCGCAGAATTCGCATAAGAATTCGTAGGTTCGCATTATATTAAACAAGTTTGTTAATATGAATAACATAGCAATACAATTTGAATTGGTTACGCCTGAACGAGTTGTCTTAAAGGAAGACGTCTTGCAAGCAACCATCCCAACCGGTTTGGGCGAGATTACTGTTTTGCCCAACCACATCCCCTTGGTGGCTATTTTAAAGCCGGGTGTGGTTGAGGTTAAGCGCGCTGATGGCAGCCTGGAAATCATGTCAGTGTCTGGCGGTTTTGTTGAAGTTTTGAAAAGCAAGATTGTAATTTTGGCTGATACAGCCGAGCGAGCCGAAGAATTGGACGAAGCCAGGATTAAAGAAGCCAAAGCCAAAGCTGAGGCCTTAAGGCTGGCTTCTGACAAACAAGAGGCGGTTGATTTTGCTGATGTGGCCGTTCGTTTGGAAAAAGAAATCGCCCGCAGCCGCGCTGTTAAGCGTTGGAAAAAAATGAAAAATATTGAAACAATCAGTTAAAGTTAGATAAAAAAGCAAGAAAAAATCCCACAGGCGAGGGATTTTTTTGTTTATATTGACAAAAATGATTTTTTGTTTTAATCTGTAAAGACTTTTAAAAGTGAGGTTCTTTATAAAACCGGTTTTATAAAACAAGCATAGGAGGTTCTCAATGGATCAAGCAACAAGCAAGCCCAGGACAGGCAAAAAAATTAAGAAGTCCGGGGCGCAACAGACCAAACAGCAGGTCAGTCAACCAAAGAATCCGAAAAAGGGTTCTGTTTCCAAAAAGGACTTGGTCTCTCCGGGGGTAGAGACTATAAAAAAGTTAGCTAAGGCTAAGACATTCAAAAACGGTATTCCTAAAAACAAGTATTGCAAACTGCCTTACAAAGATCTGTGCAACTTTTTCTATTTTGTTAAAGATGAAATAGCTGAACAGATTTTTTCACTAAAAAGTCTTACGGACGATTTAAAAAATACCGATGACGGCAGCAATGGTCTTGATGATTTCTTGGGTGGAAAGATCAGCACAAACGAAAAAATTAATACTGACCTGATAACTCATCATCAGTCTAAACTTGACGGTTTAAAGCTTGTTGAAAGGCGAATAATGAATGGGGAATTTAGTAATATTTGCAAATGCGGTGAAAAAATTTCACTAGAACGTTTACAAGTATTTCCAGAAACCAGACAGTGCGCAGCTTGCGCTAGAAAATTCGGTTAAAGCCGGCAAAAAAAATTTAAAGCCACTCTTTTTAAGAGGGGCTTTTTTAATTTGACCCCGTAAATAACCCGCCCAAGAGCGGGTTAAACGGGGCAAGCTTTTTACTTGCCACTTGTAATTTTTGGTGTTAATTTAAGTCTATATGAAGACAGTTTTAGACTTACATCTTCACTCCAAATATTCGCGCGCTTGTTCGCCCCAGCTTACTCTATCGGGTATTGAGGCGGCTTGCCGAACCAAAGGCGTGGGCATAGTGGGCTCGGCGGATTTTACTTATCCGGCTTGGTTTTCGGCTTTAAAAAACGAGTTAGTTGAAGTCGGCAATTCTGGTTTATATGAATTGAGAGCCGCCTCCGCCGATAGCTACGGCGAGCCGAAGGCGGTTAAGTTTTTATTATCAACGGAATTAGCTTTGATTTATAAAGCCGGCGGTAAGGCGAGGCGGATTCATTTGGTCGTCCATGCGCCGAACTTGCCAGCGGTTAAAGAGTTGAATGATTTTTTGGATAAGTATTATAATATCCGTTCCGACGGCCGGCCGATTCTCGGTATGGGCGCGCCGGACTTGGTTAAACTTTGCTTAAGCATTCATCCGCAATTTTTAATTTATCCGGCGCATATTTGGACGCCCTGGTTTTCGGTTTTTGGCTCCAAATCAGGTTTTGATTCTTTGGAAGAATGCTTCGGCGATGAAACAGAAAATATCTACGCCTATGAAACCGGACTAAGTAGCGATCCGGAAATGAATTGGCGCGTCTCGGCTTTAGACAAATTAACATTACTGTCAAACTCCGATGCGCACTCCCCGGCCAATATCGCGCGCGAAGCTAATGTGTTTGACTTAAACGAATTCAGCTATACGGAAATTTATGACATTATCAAAAATAAACTTAATGAGAAAATTTTAGACACGATTGAATTTTATCCCGAGGAGGGTATGTATCACTGGGATGGGCATCGCGACTGCGGTTTTAGTTGCGAGCCTCGTGAGGCCATAAAGCTGAAAGGCATCTGTCCGGTTTGTAAAAAGCCTTTAACTATCGGCGTGGCTAATCGCGTGGAAGAATTGGCCGACCGACCAGTCGGTTATCGGCCGGAGGGCGCAAGTGATTTCAAAAAATTAGTGGAGCTGGATAAAATTATTGCCGAAAGCTTGAATATCAAAAGCCGGCAGTCCAAACAAGTCCAATCAGAATATAGCCGCTTAATTAAAGCCTTGGGTAATGAGTTATATATTTTGCTGGACGCTGACTTGGCGGAGATAGTTAAAGTCGGCGGAGCCAGAGTCGCCGAAGGTATCAGGCGCGTTCGCGAGGGCCAATTAATCATTAAACCCGGCTTTGACGGGCAATACGGGGAGGTACGGATTTTTAGCGAAGCGGAAAAGAAACAAGTCGGGCAAAGCGTGTTGTTTTAATGTTTGATTGATAAAAACAATTGTTTACGATACAATAAATTAGGAAGCTCTTTAAAAACAGGAGGAAAGTTGTAATGAAAAAATTATTTTGGTTTCTTCTGAGCCTGGCAATGTTTGTTGTTTGTGTTCAAAACGCAGAGGCGCAAAACAAAAAAGTAAAAACATTGTCGCGGCTGAATGAATTGCCGAATAAGTGGCAAAGTTGGCAGGAACATGCCGATACCTGTTATCGGTTGGACAGTACCTCGTTCATTGCTATTGCCAAAGGTAGCGACAATGTTTTATCTACTGCTGAAGAGATTGCTCAATCTAGGGCCTGTGATTTGGTTAGAAAACAGTTAAAGTATAAGGGAACTTGGCTAAGCGGTGAGATTTTAGACAGGAAAAACTTTCAAGATTCCACTGGGAAGTTTGTTAGCTATACTAAATTCAAAATAACCATTCGGCCGAAATAAGTTTCAAAACAAACCGCTCTAAATGCTGGAGCGGTTTTTATTTTTTGGCTAATTTAAGCCATTTTATTGTTAAAATCATTGACAAAAATCTTAAAGTATGCTATAATTTAAGTATAAAATAGTTAAATTATTGTTCTTATACATACAAAAAGGAGTTGTCATGAAAACGTTTTTACTGATTCTTGTCTTCATTTTTGGCAGCATTCTTTGCCAGGCCCAAACTTTGCCAGCCGATTGGACCAAAATGGCTGACACTGCCTTTAAGCAAAAAGACTATGTTATCAGTATAGCCAAGAGCCAATCAGCTGTTGAATCTTTTGCCAGAGACTCGGCTTTTATCAAGGCCAAAGCCAAGGCCGCCAAGATTATGTGCAAAAAGGAGATACAGGTTAAGATAACAATTGATAGCCTTGAAGGTTATTATGACAGAGAAAAGTCTACTTACTATTTGGCAATTAAGCTGAAAAAAATTAAGTAAACAAGAAAAAATAAATTATAAAACCGCCCTAAGCAATTAGTGCGGTTTTTTTGATGGCGTGTGAGTCAGTTATAAAATTTTTAACTCTAAATTGTTAGTAGTTTCATCCCAGAGGGCGAAGCTGGGTGCATAAAAAACATTGGCGAGATTGCCGGGGTTGATAAACTCAACGCCGTTTTTATTTTCTTGCCATGGTTTGTGGGTGTGGCCGTGGAATATAATCGTGGCGCCTTGTTTAATAAGAGCATCAGCTAAAAAAGGTTCGTGGCAGAGGCCGACTTTACGATTAGCTATTTCAATAATTCCGCCTTGGCGACCAAGGTATTTGATTTGCGGATATTTTTTGCTTTCAGCTTCCAGGTCGCTTACTTCCATATTGCCACTAACCAAATAAATGGTTTCAGAGAAATTTTTAGCTAAATATTTTAGGGTATCGGCATTGGTAATATCGCCCAAGACAAAAAGAGCGCTGACATTTTTACTTTTAGAGTAGTCCAACGCTGTTTTTAAATTAGCTAAGTTATCATGGATGTCGGAGAGGATAGCGATCATTTTCTCAAGTTTAATTCGTAATCTATTTGTTCCATTTTTCTGAAATGGCTGTTGGCTTGGTCGTATTTAGTGCGCAGATAGCCCGTGAAATCAAACTCCACAAATTCAGCAATGATGTCAGAAATGATTTGTTTGTTGGCGCGAGCTTCTTTGATTTTGCCCGCCGCCGCTAAATTCACTGCTTGGCGCACGAGTTCGCCGCATAAGTCAGACAAACCGCCCAAATAACTGGCGGCGCTGATTTTAATACCAGCCACTTTGCCCAGAGGTTTTTTAGCAATGACCAAGTAAAACATTTTCGCTTCCACATATTCCTCCACACCCGCGCCATAAGCGCCTTCTTCTTCCAAACGTTCATAGCCGAAGTTTTTTTGCAGTTTTTTGAGGCGAGTTTCAATATCGCTTAAAGATTCCAAAGCTTTTTTATTATCGCCGCGGTGCAAGGAAAAAATCACGCGCTTGGCGTCGTGTAAAACAGCATTAGAAGCGGAAATTATTTGGCGGCGCTCCGATTCTTTTTTAGAGTATTCGGTTTTTAATTCGGTAAAGAATTTTTTATTAAGCATAAAATAATTTGAGGTTTATTAACGGCCTGGATCCCGGATCGCACTCACGCCTGTGGCGTTTCGCTTGTCCGGGATGACGACTCACACGTCGTCATTTCGCTACTCTCAAGACTTCTTCTACTGTTGTCTCGCCGGCGAGGGCTTTTAAGATGCCGTCTTCTAAGACCGAGACAAAACCTTGCGCTCGCGCTAATTTTTCCAAGTCCTCGTCAATCGTGCTTGGTTCTTGGATGGCTTTTTTAATGTCGGGCGTGGCGGTAATAGCTTCAAACAAACCGACTCGGCCTTTATAGCCGATGCCGCCGCAGGCTTCGCAACCTTTGCCTCGAACAAAGACTAATTTTTTAGGAATAACTGCGCCGGAAGCTGAGCTAATGCCGGCTAAAACTTTTTCTACTTGCGCCAAGATGTCGGCTTCCGGCTTATACTCTTCTTTGCAGACTTGGCAAACGCGGCGAGCCAAGCGCTGGCCGATTGAGCATTCAATTGAGCCGGATAAAATAGTTCTTTCAATCCCCAATTCATAAAAACGAGTGATGGCGCCGGCGGCGCTATTGGCGTGAACCGTTGATAAAACCAAGTGGCCGGTTAAGGCGGCTTCAATCGCCGCTTTGGCGGTTTCCTCGTCGCGGACTTCGCCGATCATGATGATGTTGGGGTTTTGGCGCATCAAGGAACGCAAAGCGTTGGCAAAGCTATAGCCGGTTTTTTCGTCGGTTTGTGTTTGCATGATGCCTTCCAAGCTGTATTCAATCGGATCTTCAACTGTGATAATTTTGATATCCGATTTATTGAGATGGCTTAAAATGGAATAAAGAGTAGTGGTTTTACCGGAGCCGGTTGGACCGGTATTGATAATCATGCCGCGAGTTTTGGTGACGGCTTCCAAAACCATATCTTTGGTTTTGAATTTCATGCCCAAATCTTCCAGTTTAACCGCTTCCGGCTGTTTGGTTAGAATTCTTAAGACCGCGGTTTCGCCATAGCCGCCGGTAATAATGGAAACGCGGCAATCATAGCGGTCGCCCGGCACGTAAATGGCAAAGCGGCCGTCATAGGAAGCTTTTTTGGCGTTCAAATCAATGCCGCATAAATCTTTAATTTCACTAATGAGCGGAATGTAATACTCTTTGCCCAGAGCGGCAACATCGTGCAAGATGCCGTCAATGCGGAAGCGGATGCGCACACCCTCTTCCACCGGATCAATATGCATATCGCCGGCGTCGGTTTTAATGGCGGCGGCCGTTAAAATATTAATCATCTCGCTGGTTTGGTAGTTTTTAATCAACTCATCCGAGCCGGTAAAATTTTTGGCAATTTCGGCGCCGACTTTAATATTGTCTTCGGATAATTTCAAACCGCGACCGATGGTTTTGGAAGAAACAATATCGTAGAGCGCATCAACATAATCGGTTTTGCCGATAACTTTATAAACTTCTTCCAAACTGGTGGCGCCGGTCATGGCTTTTAGGACGCCGTCTTGCAACATGGTAATCATGCCGTCTTCAATCGCCTTTTCCAAGATTTTAAAAGAAGGCACATTTTCCGCGACCAGTGTTTTGAGATTATCGCTCATGGTGAAAATTTCAAAAATACCGATGCGGCCTTTGTAGCCAACGCCGCCGCACTTGGCGCAATTTTTATCTTGCCCCGGCTTATAGAAAGTTGGCAGAACGCTTGGAATATTGATGCCGGCTTTGGTAGAGATAACGGCTAAAATTTTTCTAACCTGCTCGGTTTCGGCTTCAGTTAAAACTTGCACCTCGCGGCAATCCGGGCAGAGTTTGCGCACCAAGCGCTGGGCCATAATAGCGTTAATGGCCGGAGTTAATAAGAAAGGCTTAACGCCCAAGTCCAAGAGGCGGGGGATGACGCCGGCTGAATCGTTGGTGTGCAGAGTTGATAAGACTAAGTGGCCGGTTAGGGCTGATTGGATGGCAATTTCAGCCGTTTCCAAATCGCGGATTTCGCCAACCATGACAATATCCGGATCTTGGCGCAAGACCGAACGCAGAGCTTTGGCAAAAGTATAGCCTTTCTTTTCGTCCACCTGGCTTTGGTTGATATTCGGCAAATGATATTCAATCGGATCTTCCAAAGTAATAATTTTTGTGCCGGGTTTATTTAGTCTTTTTAAAACGGCGTAAAGAGTGGTGGTTTTGCCGGAGCCGGTCGGACCGGTGGTTAGGACTAAGCCGTTCGGTTTGGCAATTTCTTTTTTCAAAAGTTCCAAAGCTTGCGGCAACATGCCCATGGCTTCCAACTCCAAGCCGGTAACAGTTGATTTTAAAATTCTCATGACAACGCTTTCGCCGTAAGCGGTTGGCAAGAAAGAAACGCGGACATCAATTTTTTCTTCTTCGGATAATTTAATGGTAAAGCGCCCGTCTTGCGGCCGGTCGGTAATGTTGATTTTGGTGCGAGACAGCAATTTTAAGCGCGCGACGACGCTGTGCCAGCGATTGGAGTCAAGCGTGGCGGCGGTTTGCAATACGCCATCAACGCGAAAACGGACAGCGATGCCTTCGGCGCCGGCTTCAATATGAATATCGCTGGAATCAAGTTTGAGAGCGGCGGCGATAATCAGGGTGACGACCTCGGTAACATTAACTTTATTGATTTTATCTTCCAAACTGGCCAAGCCGGCGATTTCCGCTTTGAATTTTTCCAAAGCTTCCGGCGTAATTTCAATGCCTTCTTTAAACTCAATAATTTTTGGCAAGGTGCGGTAAAATTTAAGGCCGTAATCAAGGCTGCGCTGGGAAATCATATAGATTTCGCCATGTTCAAAAAAATATTTTTCTTTCAGCTCAGCTAATTTGGCGTGAACCGCTTCCGCTTCCGGATCGGTTGTGCCTAAGCGGATATTAAAATTATCGCGAAAAAAACAAACCGTTTTCAGCGTTTTGGCTTCTTCTTCGTCAATAATGGAAATGCTTTCCGGCGAAATGGGAAAGCCGACCAAATCAATATAGTTGTAGCCTAAGGAGGTAGCCAAGCCGGCTGTTGATTCTTCAGTTTCTTGGACATCCAGCTCTTTCATCTTTTTGCTGAATTTTCCTTGAGGGCTTTCCTCGTCCGGCGCCACTTTTTCGCCGGCCAACAAATCCTCAATTGATGGTTGTTCTTTGGACATAAAATTTTGTTGAAAATCAATTTAATTTTATCATTTTGCCTGGTATAAAACAAACATTGACTTTTTAAAGGTATTTTGGTTTAATAGGGGAAATAATAGAAAATAAGTATTTTTTTACAAATCATGGGGGAAAAATGTTTGATTCCGTTGGATCAGTTGAAACCGAAAAACAGGAAAAACCTCTCTATGACAGGGCTGAAAAGCTGTTTAAAGAATATCTGCAAGATTTTTTGGCCGGCGGCCAAATTGAGGGTTTTGACCAATTTTCCGAGGCTGTTGCTTTGAACAAAGAAGATGCTAAAAATTTTTTAAACTTCATTGATGCTAAAAAATTTTTAGATTTTATTGAGGCAAAGCATATCTATCCTTATCTTTGCCGAGAAGCAGACCCCAGAGAAAGCTCTTTTAAAGAACCATTTAGAAATAAGTTTACTATTGCCTATTTTGCGCAAAATACCATCTATATTTGGAATCTTGACCATTGCGAATATGAATAGGCCGTTAATTTTAAGGACCCGTTAATCTAAATGGGTCTTTTTTGCGTTTGGGGGCTGTGTTATAATGAAATGATTAAGGAGCTTTTGGCTCTTGTGCTTTTATGGGTAGAAGAAGGAAAACTAAAGACAACCCGCTTGATTATTTAACTTTGCCCAGTTTGGGTCTTAATCCGGAGATTAAGAAAACCATTTGGGCTTTGTTGCTTTTGAGTTTGGCTGTTATTTCGGCTTTAAGCCTGTTTGAGTCAGCCGGTATTATTGGCAAATATTGGGAAATTGCTTTGCTTTGGCTGGTTGGCTGGGGTCGCTGGCTGGCGC
Source organism: bacterium (assembly GCA_021819805.1). Taxonomy (GTDB): domain Bacteria; phylum Patescibacteriota; class Patescibacteriia; order Patescibacteriales; family Patescibacteriaceae; genus JAKAEX01. Next base: position 11,607 of record JAKAEX010000010.1, read on the forward strand.
CGATTATTTTGCTGGCCTGGGCGATTTTTATTTTTTTAAGAGAAAAGTTATCAATCGGCGCGGTTAATTATGTTGGTTTGGCTTTATTTACTTTGGCCTTTCAGGGTTTAATGCAACTATTTGTCAGTCAGGCGGAGTGGCCAAGCGCTTTGGCTGAGGGCGTTGGCGGCGGACACTTGGGTTGGCTGGTCGCCATGGGTATGGTTAAGGGCATCGGTTTGATTGCCGCCTTTGTGGTCTTGGTGGCGATTTTATTAATTGCCTTGATGTTTATTTTTAACAGCACTTTGGCCGGTCTTTGGGCTAAGAGCAGTTGGCCGGCTAAATTATTAATGCATCCGGTCCATTTTCTTTATCAATTTATAACTGGCAAAGCGGCGGCTGAAGGTGAAGAAGCTGAAGAAGCCAAAGAGGGCGAAGAGGAGGAAGAAAGTGAAGAAGCCCAAGAAGAAAATGAAGAAGGCGAAAGTGAAGAAACAGAGGAAGACAGGGTTGAGGCGCCTTTGCCGTTTATTGGCCGCCAGGCAGCGGCTAAATCAGAAGAAGCTGAAAATATTTGGCACTCCAGCAATATTAAAATAGATTTGCCCATTGATTTATTAAACATCAGCACCGGCAAACCGGTGGCGGCTGATATTAAAAACGGGCAAAAAATTATTCAAAAAACTTTGGAAGAATTTGGCATTGAAGTGGATATGGGGGCAATTTCAGTTGGCCCGACTGTGACGCAATATACTTTGCGGCCGGCCGATGGCATTAAGTTGTCGCGCATTACCAATTTGAATAATGATTTGGCTATGGCCTTGGCGGCGCATCCGGTTCGTATTGAAGCGCCAATTCCCGGTAAATCTTTAGTCGGTATTGAAGTGCCGAATAAATCAATCGCTTTAGTCAGCTTGCGGGAAATTTTAGCCAACGACGAATTCAAGAATCGAAAAACCAATTCCACTATTGCTTTGGGTAAGGATGTGGCCGGCAAAGTTTGGACCGCTGATATTTGTAAGATGCCGCACCTTTTGGTGGCCGGCGCCACCGGCTCGGGCAAATCGGTTATGTTAAACACGATTATTGTAAGCTTGCTGTATCAAAATAATCCCGATGATTTACGCTTTATTTTCGTTGATCCTAAGCGAGTTGAATTAACAATTTACAATGGCATTCCTCATCTCTTAACGCCGGTCATTACCGAAGTAAGCAAAACGGTTAATGCTTTGAAATGGTGTTTAAATGAAATGGATCGCCGCTTTAAATTATTATCGCAAGTCGGCAAACGCGACATCTCCAGCTTTAACCAGAGCAGCAAGCAAAAAATGCCTTACATTATTTTTGTCATTGATGAATTAGCCGATTTAATGCTGCTGGCCGGCAAGGAAGTTGAGGCCGGTATTGTTCGTTTGGCGCAGATGGCTCGCGCTGTTGGCATCCATTTGATTTTAGCCACCCAGCGGCCGAGTGTGAATGTTATTACCGGCACGATTAAAGCTAATATGCCGGCGCGCATCGCTTTTGCCGTTGCTTCCAGCATTGACTCGCGCACGATTTTAGACGGCATGGGCGCGGAAAAACTTTTAGGCCGAGGCGATATGCTGTTTTCAGACGCTTCCATGCCTAAGCCAAAAAGAATCCAGGGCGCTTTTGTCAGTGAAAAAGAAATTAAACGAATTGTGGCGGAGATTAAACGGCAAGGCGGCGGTGTGGAATATTTGGAAGATGTGACCGAACGGCAGAAAGTAAGCGGCATGGCCGGTGTTGGCATGGATGGCAATGCCAGCGATGATGACGATGAGCTTACGGCCGAAGCCAGGAACGTAATTATTAACGCCGGTAAAGCTTCAGCCACCCTGCTACAGAGAAAACTTTCCATCGGCTACGCGCGCGCCGCTAAAATTTTGGATATTTTGGAAGAGCAGGGCGTGATTGGCCCGTCGCAGGGTTCTAAACCGCGCGAAATTTTAATTTCTCGCGAACAATATGTGGCCATGGAAACTCAGGCTGTAAGCGGGACGCCTCTGCATCGTCGCGCCGATAGCCGCCCGCCCGCCAGTTATTTAGCCGAAGAAGATGAGCCGGAAGCCGAAGAAGAAGCTGATGAGGAAGAAGTGGATAATGAAGATGATAAAGAACCGGAGGAAATTGAAGATATTTTTAGTGAAGATGAGGACGAACCAGAAGAAGAGACTGAGCCTGAAGAAGAAGTTGAGGAAGAGGAGGAGGCTGAAACCGAAGAAGAAATTGAAGAGCCAAGGCCAAAACCAAAAAATACACCGAAGGATGATTATGATTTTGATAAATATTTTTCGCGATAGGGCATAGTTTAACTTTAAAAACTTAATTTAAAAGTATGAATCAAATTTTAAAGCCAATCTCCGACAAGCTTAACCAAGCGATGTGGGCCTTGATTTTTAATGGCGCCATCTTGGTTATTTTGGCGGTTTTTATCACTTGGAACGTCTTTATTATGCAGCTCTTAATCGGTTTGGTGGTCTTAGTTGTCGCTTTCAGCTTCTTTTATGGCGCCCACAAGCTGCATGTTATTAAAAAGATGATCAACAAGTTTTAGTTTTTCTTTTTAAGAAAAAATAAAAGGCGGGTTTAGCCCGCTTTTTATTATTTTAACAATGGTTAGTATTTTTCTCTACCACCTTTTTAGAAAGGTGGCGCCAAAATCGCGAGCTGATAAAAATTTTGATTTGTCTCTAAAATTTATTACAAAAATTTTAACTCCTGCGTCAAACAAAAAATTTTTGTTAATAAATTTTATTCGCCAAATTAACCAAAATTTTTATAGGCTCGCAGTTTTTTATTTAATTAAAATAGGCGCCCATAAGACGCTTGGCGTTAAGTATTTTTAAGCGGAGCTTACATAATTTTTTTGTTTGAGCGTAGCGAGTTTAAAAATTATGTTAGCGAAAGCGAAAAAATATAGCCAAGCGGCTTCCCAGGCGCGACTTTTTGCTCCACTTTTTCTTAGAAAAAGTGGAAAGAAAAAGTTTTAGATTAGCCAAAAAGAATTAATTGATTTTTCTTGGGCAAAGCACATTTGGGTGGATATTTGAGGTCTTGGTAATAAAATATAGATAGTTTATTGCCAAAATCGGTTTTTTGTATTATACTTGCCTAAGTTTTAAAGCACTAAAATTAAATTTTATTTATATCCTTATAAATAAAATTTAATTTTTAAATTTTCATAATACTGATAGAATTTTTTAAATACTTAAATTCAGTTTCAGGCTCGCCCTTTTGAGCAATCACATTTATAAACCCAATACCCAGGAGCAAAACAACACACAAAAATGTCCTCCCGAATCGAATATTTTTTTTTATCGTATTCAATAATACTA
>JAKAEX010000077.1 GCA_021819805.1 bacterium
CATAAATTTTTTTTGACCCAAGACGGCTTATCCGCCTTTAAGAGTCTAATTAATTTAAATTCTTTTTATATTATACACTTAGTTTCAAAAAATCTCAATCTTTTTGGGCTTTTTTAAAATACCTGGCATTTTTTGAACAAACAGAAAAAAATTATTTTAGCAAGCTAAATTTTTTGGCTAAAACAAAGACTTTTTTCTTAGCTAAAATAAAATCTTTACAATTACCATAAAAATTAAAAATTTTTGGCCTAAAAAAAATTTACAGCAAATTTGCTTTTAAAATAAAAATCCACAGGCTAATGCAATTTTTTATACAAAAAAGCGGAGCCTTGTCTGCCCCGCTTTTTGCTATTTAACTACTTAATCAGTCCGTTTAAACCGGCCGGCAGATTAACTTTGTAATCCTTGGCGTCGCCCTGCAACAATTTGTCTGAGGGCATGTAAGCGTTAACATCTTTACCGGTAAGCTCCTGCCACTTATCTTCAAACTTGACGCTAATATCAGTTAATTCATCAATTGAGGTAATTACCGCTTCCATGTCATTGATTTTGCCGGCGGTCATAGTTTTAATTTCGTTGAATTTGGCTTTGGCTTCGCTAACCAAATCTTTTAGTTCGCCGGCATCAATCTTTTTATTATTGGCTAAAGACTTGACTCGTTTATCCAAACCGTTGATAAATTTCGGCAGTTCGGTTTTGACGGCTCTTCTTAAATCCAAAGATGAAGCGATTTCCCTTACATTATTTTCATAAATATCTCTGAATTTATCAAAATAATCGCCGATATTATCAAAAACCGCGTCCGGATCGGTTTTAACCTGGGTTTTCAAGGTTTCCAGGGTGGCTCTTTGGTCGGCAATAGCTTTATCTAAATCAGCCAGATTATTGGCAAGTTCATCAGCCAAGCCGGCTTTGGCGGCCCTGGCTTTTAAATTACTTGATTCCTTATCCAGCCTGGCCAATAAATTTTCAGCCTGTTTTTGTACCTGCGGCCACTTGGAGGATTTGGACATAATTTGCAGCTGTTCTTGAGAACTATCCATTAAATCGCCAAAAGATTCAAATAAGGGCTGTAATTCATCAATGGTGGTGGCGGCCTTAAGTTTAGTTAAAAATTCATCCAATTTATCTATTTCAGCTTGCATGGCCGGAGTAGTCGGCGCACCCTTGGCATTTAATTTTTTGACCTGAGCCTTGATAATATTAACGCCTCTCTCAAATTGATTGATGTTTTTGCTCATTTTCTCAAAAGCTTTTTTCTCCGCTTCTTTCTGCTTGGCTTCGCCGGCCGCCTGCATTGCCTCGCCCCTGGCCTGCGCGTCTAACTGCGCGGCGCTCGGACCCATATTAACGCCGGCTGGCGGACCATTGGGAATGTTAATACCGGCTGGAATTTGACTGGCATCAAAGTTGGGGATGTTAGCTGGCGGACCATAGTCCTGAGCTTTAGCGATTTTAATTAGCGCCAGACTAAAAACCAAGGCTAAAACCAAAATACCCAAGGATGTTTTTTTCATAAACTTTATTTTAATTATAATAATTAAGCTCCATCAGAGCTTGACTTAATTATAGCAAAAATTTAAGAATAATCACAGCGCTTACCGGCCGGCTTTACAAGCAAAGTCCGGACTTGCTATAATGCCCCTGGCAAGATTAATTAAATTTTAAATTATGAAAAAAGGTTATCTTATTTTAGTTGTGGCGGGTCTTATTTTACTCGCTGTTCTTTATTTTATTTATGACCGAGGCAATAAACAAGCCAGCGAAACCGCCCAGATTCCCAGTCAGCAAATTGAGCTGAGCCAAACCAATCAAACTAATAATCAATCAAGCACAAACACTATGGACCAAGCAAACACAAGCGCTCCGGCGACAGACAGTTTAAAAATTGAGACTCTCAAAGCAGGTACCGGCCCTGAGGCCAAAGCCGGCGACAAAGTAAGCGTTCATTACACCGGCACTCTTACCGATGGCAAAAAATTTGATTCCAGTTTAGACCGTGGCCAGCCCTTTGAATTTACACTCGGCGCCGGCCAAGTCATCAAAGGCTGGGACCAAGGCGTGGCCGGTATGAAAGTCGGCGAAACCAGAAAATTAACCATCCCCTATCAACTCGCTTATGGCGAAAACGGCTATGGCCCGATTCCGCCCAAAGCCACGCTGATTTTTGAAGTCCAGTTGTTAAAAATCAACTAATAATTCCTAAATTAAAAACGCCCCGGCCACCGGGGTGTTTTTAAAATTTTCAAACATAGGCGATAGTGCTATAATAAAGAAAAATAAGCTAAAAAATAAATTTATGACGAACTCACAAAAAATCGCCTCCTTTTTGTTGGTGGCTCTGATGTCTTTTAATTTGGCCGGCGTGGCTCAAGCGGCTTTGCCCGTAACTTTAGCTCTGACAGCAATCTCGGGCGATGCTGTACAAGTAAGGATTAGCGGCGACAGCGGCAGCACTATCCGTTTTTCTTTTTTGCCGCCGGGAGCAATTGCCGTTACCAATATTGTCTTAGGTTTAACTGATGCCAGCGGCAATTTTCTAAACACTCTGTCCAGCGGCGGCTATGCCATTCCGGCCGGCTCAGCGGTTTACGCCACAATTAACGGCCAGCAATCACCAACCATGCTCTGGCCGACTTACACCAGTTCGCTTACTTTAAGCCAAAACAATCTAACCTTAGGTTTGGGCCAAAGCGTTTTAATTAGCAGTTCTAATTCTCTGATTTTAGCCGCCAACAGCTCTCCAACTGTCGCCGGCGCGGCTATCAGCGGCAGTCAAATTACTATTAGCGGCTTAAGCATAGGCTTCAGTAATATCACAGTTTGCGGTGCTAATACCGGCTGCCAATCCATAGCTGTTAATGTCGGCAGCGCCGGAGCAACCCAAACCCAAACCTCTTTTAGTCAAAATAATCTAACCATTAGTCCCGGACAATCTTTGGAAGTAACTATTAATGGCAACTCCAATGCCGGTTATCGCATTCTGACCAGCTCCAACCCGGCTTCGGTTGAGGCCAGTATCAGTGGCACCAGTAATATTCTATCTTTGTATGGCTTACGGAC
>JAKAEX010000011.1 GCA_021819805.1 bacterium
AACAGTGCTTTGATTAAAGGTTTAAAAACCGGTATCGGCGAATTGGTAATTGAACGAACGGGCGATAAAATTGCTGAGGCGATTTATTTCGGCAGCGGCGGTTTGGAAGTTTATCTTTTGGCTGAAGTTGACACAGCCAAGGAAAAAGTCAGGCTGGAAAAAGAATTTGTTAATTTAGAAGAATATATTACTAAGCTGGAGGCGGAATTGGATAACCAGGAATTTATCGCCAAAGCGCCGCCGGCTTTGGTTGAGAAAAAAAAGCAAAACCTGGCTCAGACCAAAACTGAACTGGAAAAAATCAAGGAACGTTTAAGTAATAGTTAAAATTTGGTATAATAAAGGGATAAAAAATAAGCTATTCCCATGCTCAGCGTTAAAAAACACGGAGTTATTTTATCTCCAACTAAGTTGGAGTTTGAGTTTAAGGCGGTTTTAAATCCGGGCGCTTTGCAGCAGGGTAAAAATGTCCACCTGGTTTATCGGGCGGTTGACCGGCACAATATTTCGTCTTTGGGCTATGCCCGCCTCAAGGGGCCTTTGGAGGTTGAGGAACGCTGGGATAAGCCCTTTATGAAGCCCAGCCATACCTATGAAAAAATGGGCATGGAAGATCCGCGCATTACCAAAATCGGCACCACCATTTATTTGACTTATGTGGCGCATGACGGCAAAAATGCGCAAATCGCTTACGCCTCCGGCCATAATATTTTTAAGCTGAAAAAAGAAGGCATCATCAGCCCCAAGATTCGCTATGATGTTGCCGGCAAACATTTTCGTCAAAATAAGCTTAAAGATGATTATTATTTTTTTGAATCTTTTTATAAAACTTATAATGGCAAAGACATTCTGATTTGGGAAAAAGACGGCATTTTGTTTCCGGAAAAAATAAAAGGCAAATTTGTCCTGACGCACCGCATTTTGCCAGATATCCAAATTGTTTATTTTAAAGAATTCAGCCAACTAAGAAATAATAATTTTTGGCTGGACTATTTGGAAGATTTTGATCATTATGTTATTTTGGAAGGCGAACATGGCTGGGAAGAGCGGCACCTCGGTGGCGGCGCTCCGCCCATTAAAACCAAATATGGCTGGCTAATGATTTATCACGGCGTTGAAGAAAACAATAAAAAGCGAGTTTATCGCGCCGGCGCCGCTTTGTTTGATTTGAATAATCCCAATAAACTGATTTCGCGCCTGCCTTATCCTTTGTTTTCGCCGGAAGAGGCTTACGAAGTAACCGGTTCGGTTGATAATGTGGTTTTTCCCACCGGCACCTCAATTTTTGATGACGAATTATATATCTACTACGGCGCGGCCGACGAACATATTGCCGCCGCCAGCGTTAAGTTGCATGATTTACTTTTGGAATTAAGGAGGTATAAGGAATGATATGGATTCGAGAAAATCTCCATGCGTTTTATATGTGGCAAGCTTTCCGCCGCGCGAGTGCGGCATTGCCACCTTCACTCAAGATTTAACCAACGCCATTGATCGAGAATTGGCGCCAACTCTTAAATCAAAAATTTTAGCCATGAACGCCAACGGCGTCTTTCTTTATAATTATCCAAAAAAAGTTTATCTGCAGATTAACGAAGAGGATATGGATAATTATTTGGCGACTGCCAATGTTATTAACCGTTCGCCGGATATAAAATTGGTTAATATCCAGCATGAGTATGGTTTGTTTGGCGGCAATTGGGGCAATTATATTTTGCCCTTTATGGAATTGGTCAAAAAACCGGTGGTGGTAACCTTCCATACTGTTTTGTCTCGTCCGGATAAAGACTTAAAAAAAATTACTCAAGATATTGTGGCCAAAGCCGCCGGCGCCATCGTTATGACTCATCATGCCGAGCGAGTTTTACGCAAAGTTTACGGCGTTGAAAAGAAAAAACCGATAGCGGTAATCCCGCACGGCGTTCATAACATTGCCTTTCCCTCCAAGACCGAGGCCAAGAAAAAATTAAATTTGTCCGGCCATACCGTCCTGACCACTTTCGGCATGTTGAGCCGCGACAAAGGCATTGAGTATGCGATTGAGGCCATGCCGGAGATAGTGGCCAAGTATCCTAATGTTTTGTATTTAGTGCTGGGCGCGACTCATCCCAATGTCGTGCGCCATGAAGGCGAGGTTTATCGCAATAAACTGGTGCGTTTAGTCAAAAAATTAAAATTGGAAGACCATGTTAAGTTTTATGATAAGTATTTGGATTTGGCAGAATTGATCGAATACTTAAAAGCGACGGATATTTATATTTCGCCAACACAGAATCCGCGCCAGGCGGTGTCCGGCACTGTGTCTTATGCGCTTAGCTGCGCTTGCCCGATTGTGGTAACCGCCAGCCAGTTTGCCAAAGACGTGATTAATCGCGAACGCGGCCGCTTAGTCGGCTTTGGCAATTCCACGGATATAACCAAAGCTGTTTTGGAAATTTTGGACGATCGGCTGATGTGGTCCAATATGAAAAAAGACACCTATTTTTATTCCCGCCACATGACTTGGCAGAATGTCGCTTTGTCCTATTTTAAATTTTTTAATCAATTTGCCAAAATTACGCCGCGCGAACCGGACAAATTGCCGCCGATTAACCTGCACCACATCAGAACCCTGACGGATAATTTCGGCATCGTTCAGTTTGCTCGCCACACTCGGCCCGATCCGCATTCCGGTTATTGCCTTGATGATAACGCTCGCGCTTTAATTGGCTGTTTGCGCCGTCATGAGGAACGGCCGGGTCAAGGTTTGGCAAGCTTGATTAATATTTATTTTAATTATCTGAAAAAATCCCAGCGCGCCGACGGGCATTTTAATGATTTTATTAATCACAATCGGACGGTCAACAGCGATTTGCCGGAAAGCGAGGATTCTTTCGGCCGCGCCATCTGGGCTTTGGGCGTGGCTATGGGCAGCCAAAAATTGGACAGCCGCTTAGCCGAGCTGGCCAGAAAAATGTTTAAAAAATCTCTGCCGATAATCAGTGATTTAAAATTTTCTCGCGCCATCGCTTTTGCCCTGATTGGTTTAAGCGAGGCTTGGGCCGGCAGTGATGAGACTATTAAAAATTTAATCAGCCCCCTGATCAAAGACTTGAGCGACAAATTATTGGCTCGCTGGCAGGAGCAAATCGGGATTGAGGGTAAGGCGGGGGATAAGTGGCGCTGGTTTGACGATCATCTGACTTATTCCAATTATAAAATTCCCGAAGCTTTGCTTAGAGCTTATGGTATTTTAAAAGATAAACAATATTTGGCTGTGGCTAAAGAATCTTTAGAGTTTTTAAACAGCGTCGCTTTTGATAAAGGCTATTATAATGCTATCGGCCAAGATGGCTGGTATTTTCGCAATGGTCAGCGCGCTTATTTTGACCAGCAGCCGGAAGACGCCGCCAGCGCCGTGGAAGCGCTTACGGTTGCTTATAAAACTACCAACAGCAAAAAATATCTTGACGAAGCCAAGCTGGCTTTTGGTTGGTTTTTGGGGAAAAATCATTTAAGCCAAATGGTTTATGATGAAGCCACCGGCGGCTGCTATGATGGCCTGGGCAAACATTCGCTTAACTTTAACCAAGGCGCCGAATCAACCTTATCTTATTTTTTGGCGCGTTTGGCCATGGAAGAGCTTATTAAAAATAAATAGATGTCTTTTAAAAAATTTTTTTCATCGGCCCAAACCTCTAAAGAAATTAACTGGCTCGTGGCCATGAGCTCACTTGATGGCTTGGCTGGCGGCTTGCTGGGCATTTTTTTGCCGGTTTATTTTTTAAGTTTGGGCTATAATCTTTATCAGGTAATTTCTTATTTTATTTGGTATAGCGTTTTTGTTTTCGTTTTTTTTCTTTTAGCCGGTTATGCTGCCAATCATTGGGGTTTGCGGGTTGTAATTTTTTTGCGCGTGCCACTTTTGTTTGTTTATCTTGCCCTGCTTTATTTATTAAAAGATAAAGCGGTTTATTTACCAGTTATCGCCATAATTCATAGCTGTCAAATTGCTTTTTTTTGGTTTAGTGTCCATTTTTTATTTTCCAAATTGTCGCCAGCCGAAAAAATGGGTAAAAATTTGGGAAAATTTTTAGCCTGGCCAAAGGTTGTCAGGTTGTTTTCTCCATTGATTGGCGGTTTTATTATTATACGTTCGGGTTTTCAATTTTTATTTGTTTTGGCTTTTGTTGTTTACTTCTTCTCTGTGGTGCCGGTTTTTTTCTTAAGCAAGTTTAAAACTAAGGTTAATTTAAATTGGCGCCGTTTATGTGATTTATTTACTCGCTATCCGCGCTATTTTTTTGCTGAAATCTGGGAAAATGTCGGTGAGGAGGTTGGCGGCATAATCTTTCCTTTGTTTGTCTTTTTAGTTATGAAAAATTTTATTACCATTGGCTGGCTGGGCACTTTGGCCGGTTTGGGCGCGGCCATTTTTACTTATATTGTTGGTCATCTCGCTGACAAAACGCCAAAGCCAAAGATTTTGTTAATCGGCTCTCTGTCTTTGGGCGCTTTGTGGTTGGGACGATATTTTTGGCCAACACCTTGGTTTTTTTATAGCTCATCATTGATTTTTGGTTTTTTAATGGCCTTAATCTTGGTGCCTTTCGGTTCAATTATTTATAGCTTGGCCAAAAAAGATACTGCTGAGGAGTTTATTATTTTTAGAGAAATTCCTGTTTTGCTCGGTCGTTTGTTTGTTTATTTTTCAGCTCTAATTTTTATCAGCCACTTGGAAATAATTTTTTTGCTGACGGCCTTGTCTTTAATTCCTTTTTATTTTATCAGCCGCAAGATTGTGATATAATTTGTTTATGAACAAACTTATTGACCAAGCCTATGCCAAAGCGGTTGAGGTGGTAAAAGCCTGCGCACGACCGCAAGGTTTTTTTGCTTCCGGTTTGCCGGGCGGTTATGAGGCGGTTTGGGCGCGCGACTCTATGGTAACGAGCTTGGGCGCGTCTTTGATTGGTAATGAATTCAAAACGCCGATAAGAAAAAGTTTGGAGCTTTTGTCGCGCAACCAGTCGCTCTTGGGCCAGATTCCCAATTGTGTTGGTTCTTATAATCTTGATCGCAAAAGCGACGTTACTTTTAATTCCATTGATTCCAGTTTGTGGTATATTATCGGTTTTATTAATTATGCTTTGACCTTCGGCGATAAAGATTTTTTTCATCATTACCGCAAAAATTTAACCATGGCCGTAATTTGGCTGGGTTATCAAGATCCGGACGAAGTTCGGCTCTTGGCGCAACAACCGACCATGGATTGGCAAGACGCTTTTCCGCATAAATACGGCTATACCATTAATTCCCATGCTTTGTATTACGCCGCTTTAAAATTGGTGGGTAAAGATCGACAAGCTGAACACATGAAGCGGGTGGTTAACGGCCAATTGTCAAAATACTTATCGCTTTACGATAATAAGTTGGGTTATTATTATCCTTGGGCTTGGAAAAATCATGACGGCGACCGCGAGCATGAGGAGTGGTTTGATTCGCTCGGTAATTGTTTGGCGATTGTCAGCGGTTTGGCCACGCCGGCCATTGCCAAGAAAATTCTTGAGCATATTGATAAAGCCAAAATCAATCAACCTTATCCACTGAAAGCAATTTGGCCGACAATCAAACCTGGGGATAAAGAGTGGCATAGTTATTTTTCCAAATGCGATGCGCGCACGCCCTTGCACTATCTCAACGGCGGCGTTTGGCCGTTTATCGGCGCTTGGTATGTGGCGGCCTTGGTTAAAACCAAACAATTCAAGAAGGCGGAAAGCGAATTATTGAAATTAGCCAAAGCCAATCTGCAAATAATTCATCAGCCAAAATCGCCGCAAAACCTGCCGGAAACGGCCAAAAACAAGAAATTATTAAAGGCGCGGCAAAAAGAATTTAATGAATGGCTGGATGGCGCGAGCGGCGAACCGCAAGGCGAACCATATCAAGCTTGGTCGGCCGGCAGTTTTCTTTACGCTTATGAGTGCGTTAAAAAGAAACGAATAATTTTTTTTGAATAATTTTATTTTCTCTTGTTGTCTTTTATTTTTTTTGTTATAATTAAATTAAGAAAAGTTTTTTACAAAACATTTTTAGAAAAAATATTTTTCGCTTGTTGACTTTTATTTTTTCTGATATAATGAAAGTATAAAAAAATAATTTTTGCCATCAACGCAAAATTTTCTAGGAGGAGGTGACATCTATGGCTAAGAAGAAAAAAGCTGTGAAGAAAGCGGCCAAGAAAACTACTAAGAAGGCGGCTAAAAAAACCAAAAAAACTAAAAAGAGGAAATAGTTTTACGACTAAATAATTCCGCGTTTTTTAACGGCGCGGAATTATTTTTTTTGCGTAATTTTTAGTTGTTTATTGGCTTTCTACTTGCCTAATTTTTCTTTAATCAGTTGCCTGGCTTGGCGAGCGATATTTTGATAGTGAAAATTTTTCTCGGCGTGAGCTTGGGCGGCTTGGCCCATTTGCGCGCGCAGGGCATCGTCGGTTAGGAGTTGATGAGTATATTTGGCTAAATCGGCGATAGAGGCGCGATAGGCAAAAACTTTTGGCTTATCAAAAACAATTTTATGGTCGGCGTCAAAACCCATATGTTCATAAGCCCATTCTTCTTTAAGTTCAACCGTTTCGCCAACAGCGGCCAAGAAGCCAGTCTGGCCGTGAATAATTGTATCAACCGGTCCGCCGACATTAATGGAAATAACCGGCGTGCCGCAGGCCTCGGCTTCCATTTGAATCATGCCAAAGCCTTCTAAACGGCTGGGCGCGGCGTAAATATCAGCCGCGCTTAAAAGTTGGCTCATAAAATCGTGAGAGTACATGCCGGACAAATAAATAATGCGGCCTTTATCCAAACCCAGTTGTTCAATCAGTTCTTCTTCTTCGTGCCGATGGTCCGCGGCGCAGTCGCTGTCGGAATGTTTACAGACATATTTCCAGTTTTTAAAATCTTTATCAACTTCGGCCAGCGCTTTAAACATTTCTTGAGCGCCTTTGCTGGTTACGTCGCCGCCGACAGTTAAAATCATTTTTTCATGTTCTTGAATACCCAGCATAGAGCGCAGGCGTTTGATTTCGGCCGAGTTTTTGTTCCAAGGCTTGATTTCCGCCGGATCATAGCCGATGGGCAGGGTTTTAAAATTGGTGGTATCAACTCCGTCGCGCTTAAAAGTTTCGGTAACCCAGTTGCTGGTGGTAAAAGTAAGGGGCAGACGGCTTAATTCGTCGTGGTAGTTGGCCACCCAGCCGTTAGCCACAAACCAAGGAATAGGCAAAACACCTTTGCGCTGAGGCGAAAAAACAATGTCCGGCGAATAAGACCAAGAACCGATGCCGATGGCCAAATCAGGTTTCCAAGCGTCCAAGAGCCACTCTTTTTGAAAACTGGGGCGGTAATGGCAGGGCATAACCTCCACGCCCAGCTCAGCGCCCAATTCTTTAAAACCCTTGTAAAGTAAGTTGCCTTGAATACTTAAGCCATCTGATTCTACCGGATGGGCATACAATACGGCGATTTTCAGCATATAATATGAATTATGAATTAAGATTTATGATTTAAGAATTTTTTTGAACTGGAGATTAAGCCTTGAAGAAGTTTGTGGGTTAAATTTGTTTGTTCGGCTAATTCGTTCATGTGTTCGTTGTTTAAATAGCCTATATCCCTGGCTACTAAAATTTGATTTTTCAATTCAATGATTGATCCTTGGGCTAAATAATAAAATTGTATTTTTTCTTTGTAGCCTTGTCTGCCAAAACCTTCGGCCACGTTGGAGGTTATGGAAACGGCAGCTCGCCGCATCTGGTTGGTTAAAGAGTAAATTTCTTCTTTGGGAAAATATTTAGTAATTTTATATACAAGAACCACCAATTTATGTCCTTCCTTCCATGTATTTAAATCGGTAAAAGATTTTATCCTTTCATTCATAAATCATAATTCATAAATCATAATTCAATTTCTTAAGGGCCTCTATTTTTGTACAATATTTTACATCTATGCCGTTTTTAGCAAATCCATAAATATTCGTCATCGCCCCTTGCTTGGCGGCCAAATCTTTGGCGCTCAGCTTTAAAACAAAATCACTGTCGGCTTTGGGCGACAAATCGGTTTTTTTGTAATTAAAGAAAAATGTTTGATCGGCTTTAAGAAATTTTTTGGCGACTAAATCTTTGACAGCCAAATGAACGGCTTGGTGCCGTTCGTGTCCGTATTCGCCATTGGCGCCATGCGTGAATAAATAGTCAAACTTTTTGTGCTTAATATTTTTGACTATTAATTTTTTAATTGGCGTTAAACTTTGTTGGATGGACAAGCGGCCTTCATCTTCCAGGTCGGTCATGATGGCCTTGGCGCCAAAGTGCGCGCAAACTTTCTTAAACTTAGGCGCGCGATCTTTGTCTGAAGCTCGGCACAAGCAAAAAATTGTCCAATTAACGCCCTTAAATTTTTTCAGGGCGCCGCCCAGCCAAATTGTTTCATCATCCGGATGAGCAACAATAACCAGGGCGTTTGTCCTCCTTGGCAGACGCAATTCTTTCATATATATAAAGTATAACAAAGCCAAGATTGGTTTTACAAGCATTGACGGCTTGAAGCTGTGTGATAAAATTAAGCCAAAGCCCATTTATGCAAACTATTATTACTAAAAATCAAGCCGAGATGTCGGCCAAGGCGGCCGAGTTAATTATTGAACAAGTTAAAGCCAAGCCGGATTCGGTGCTGGCTTTGCCCACCGGCAAGACGCCGCAATTGGTTTATGCCAAGCTGGTTGAAGCTTTCCAGCAGGGCCGGGTAAGCTTTGCCGGAGTAAAAACTTTTAATTTGGACGAATATGTTGGTATGTGCCGGACTTGCGCCGACAGTTTTTATGTTTACATGAAACAGCATCTTTATGATCACGTTGATATTCGGCCGGAAAATATTTTTTTGCTGGATGGCGCCGCCAGCAACTTAGACGATGAATGCGCTAACTATGAGCGGGATATTAAAGAAGTTGGCGGAGTTGATTTGGCGATTTTGGGCATTGGCCGCGACGGCCATATCGGTTTTTGCGAACCGGGTATGAGTTTTGATTCAAGGACGATAGTGGTTAATTTAGATGAATCAACTCGCCAGGCCAACGCCGATGATTTGGTTGAACTAAAAGAAGTGCCGGCGCAAGCCATTACCATGGGCTTAGCCACGATTTTTAAGTCGCGACAAATTATTTTGTTGGCTTCGGGCGAACATAAGGCCGCGATTGTGGC
This sequence comes from bacterium, assembly GCA_021819805.1. Classification (GTDB taxonomy): domain Bacteria; phylum Patescibacteriota; class Patescibacteriia; order Patescibacteriales; family Patescibacteriaceae; genus JAKAEX01. Next base: position 9,233 of record JAKAEX010000011.1, read on the forward strand.
TAAGGCTTTAGAAGGCGAAGTTTCAGAACAAGTGCCGGCTTCAATCTTGCAAACTCATCCTCAAACCACGGTTATCTTGGATGAAGCGGCCGCCAGCCAACTAAAAGCCTCATAAATCTTTTTTTGTCATTTCGACCCGCCCGGGGCGGGGAGAAATCGCTCCGAGGTTAAATATAGATTAAAGTTGTTCTTATGAAAAAGGAATATAACTTTTATATTTATATTGTGGCCAGTAAAAGCGGAACTCTGTATCTTGGTTTTACTAATAATTTAACAAGAAGGATAGCGCAACATAAAGAAGAAAAAATTGAAGGTTTTACCAAAAAATATTCATGCAATAAATTGGTTTATCATGAACATTATACAGATGTTTACGCTGCCCTAAGAAGGGAAAAAGAAATAAAAAAGTGGAATAGATTTAAAAAACAAAAATTAATAGAACAACTAAATCCGCATTGGAATGATTTATTTGATGAATTGTTTTAATAACTTGCATGTCGGAGCGATTTCTCCCTGCGGTCGAAATGACAATTATTATGCTTAAAAAAATTTGGGTAATTTTAATTTTGTTTGCCGGTTTGGCTTTGGCCACGCCGGTTTTGGCTGATGCCACCTCAACTCCTGCCACACCGGTGCTGATGTATCATTATGTGAGAGATTATAACCGGCCCAATGATAAAATTGGGATGAATTTGTCGATTAGTCCGGCCAACTTTCATAAACAGTTGGATTTGATTGAAAAATTGGGCTACACGCCGACAACTTTTAAAGCCATCAAAGACGGCACTGCGCCGGCCAAGCCGATTATTTTAACCTTTGACGACGGCTATCGCGATTTTTATACTAATGTTTATCCTGAACTGAAAGCTCGGCAGATTCCGGCTGTGACTTTTTTAATTTATAACGCTTTGGATAAAAAGAATTATTTGACCAAGGATATGGTTCGGGAAATGTTGGCCAGCGGTTTGGTGGAGGTCGGCTCGCACACGCTCAATCATCCCGATCTGCCATATATCCGCTCAGCCAAAGCGCTGAGAGAAATTACTGACAGTAAAATTTTTTTAGAGCGAGATTTTAATATCAACATCATAACTTTCTGTTATCCTTACGGCCAAATTAACAAACAGGTGGTGGCTGATGTGGCCGAAGCCGGCTACACCTATGCCCTAACCACTAAGCATGGCTTGGCCGATTGGCGCCAGCCGCTCATCATGGATCGCTATCGCGTTGATAACAGGACTAATTTAGCCTCTCAACTTAAACAGCACGAAATCAAAGCTGCCAAAATAAAAACTCGCTATCAATAAATAATAGCGAGTTGTTTTGTGAGTGGTAAGTTTTTTACCGCCGAGCTTTGATGGCTTCAACCTTTTTTAGAACGTCGGCCGGTGTCAAATCCCATTTAGTAGGTGTTAGGTTCTCGACAAGTTTTCGTTTAGCATTGGCGGCATAGCTGATCTCTAATTGTTTAATTAAACCATCAATTAATGGCACAAAAGTTTTATAGCGATGCCTGGTGCTTATGGGGTCTGGCTTTTTTTCATCAATCAATAATGACAAGTAACGCTCTGTGGCCCCAAGAAGAGATTCTATTTGGTCGTTTAATTTAGCCGGCCAAATTAATGGTTCAATTTTTTTTTCCTTACTGGACCCGTTGAATACCTTTCGCAAGCTATATTTTAACTTGGTAAAGTTATCCTTTAAATCTGGCAAAAAGAGATCATAAGTCCTTCGTAATGGTGGTTGGTTGCCGGTGACCTTTTTTAAATTTGCCAAGACTTCCAAGCATTTTTTTTGAGCCTTCTTGGCTTTTTGCTGGCTTGTCATGTAAGCTCCTTTATAAAGTTGGTAAAATGTGCTGTTTAAGTATTTTTATGATTAAAACATAAAATAATAATAAAGTCAAGCACGTAAAGGCAGTAAACTGCCCACGTGCCATGGCCATTAAAACATGTGAAATTCAAAGATGAAATAAGGCTAAAAATAAAGGAAAAAGGCGAGGCCTATTTTGATGTTAAGGCCAGACCGGGCGCGGCCAAGAGTCAAATTGTCGACGAAATGGCCGATGGCAGCCTTAAAATTGATTTGGCGGCAGCGCCGGAACGAGGCAAAGCCAATGATGAATTAATCAAACTTTTAGCCAAAGAACTTGCAGTTTCCAAGGCAAGTATTAAAATAGTGGCTGGTAAAACCGATAAGAAAAAATTGGTTAAAGTTGAATTATGAAATCATCACCCTTGGCCGACAGGTTGCGGCCGCAATCTTTAGCCGAATTTGCCGGGCAAACCCATTTAACCGCGCCGGGCAAATTACTGGCGGCGGCGCAGGCTTCCGGCGAATTACCGAGTTTAATTATGTGGGGGCCGCCCGGTACCGGCAAGACGACCTTGGCTTTGATTTTGGCCAAAACCATCCAAGCTGAGTTTGTTCGTTTTTCCGCCGTGACCGAAGGTGTTAAAGATTTGCGCCGAGTGATTGACTTGGCGCGCTCCAACCGCTTGTTGGGCCGAGCCACAATTTTATTTATTGATGAAATTCATCGCTGGAACAAGGCTCAGCAAGACGCGCTTTTGCCGCACTTGGAAACCGGCGACATTATTTTAATCGGCGCCACCACCGAAAACCCCAGCTTTGAAATTCGCGGCGCGCTTTTGTCGCGTTGCCGTGTTTTAGTTTTAAATCCTTTAAGCAAAGATGATCTGCTCGGTGTCTTGCGTCGCGCTGTCAGCGACAGCGAGCGGGGATTGGGCGGACTTAATTTAAAAATTGACGAAGATAATTTGAATTTAATTGCCAACTTATCAGCCGGCGACGCGCGCACGGCTTTAAATATTTTGGAATCAGCCTCATTTTTAGCCAAAGATATCAGCCGTGAAGTCGTGCTGGAGGCGGCGCAAAAAACCGCCTTGCGCCACGACAAAACCGGCGAGAGCCATTACAATATTATTTCCGCCTTGCACAAAACCATGCGCGGCTCCGATGCCAACGCCTCGCTTTATTGGCTGGCCAGATTATTGGAGGGCGGCGAAGATCCGCTGTATGTGGCGCGCCGCTTGGTGCGTTTTGCTTCGGAAGATATCGGTTTAGCCAATTCACGAGCCTTGGAACAAGCCGTGGCCGCCTATCAGGCTTGCCAATTTTTGGGTTTGCCCGAATGTAAAGTTCATTTGGCGCAAGCGGTTGTTTATATGGCCAAATGCGTTAAATCCAATAAATTATACACGGCCTATGAGGCGGCGGCGCGCGATGCCGAAGCCACCGGCGAGTTGGGCGTGCCTCTGCACCTGCGCAATGCCCCAACCAAATTGATGAAAGACTTGGGCTATCATGCCGGCTACAAATACAGTCCGGATTTTGACTATCAGGAAGAACAAGAATATTTTCCGCCTGAGCTAAAAGGCAAAAAATACCTATAATTCCCTCCCCCTTAATAAGGGGGAGGACAGGAGGGGGTCTATGACTAAAATTTACAACCAACAAGAATTTAAAAATTTAAGAAAAAAATTAAGAAATCAAAGTCACGATGTAGTTTGTGAAAAATTATTGTGGCGAAAAATCAGAAGAAACCAACTGGGCTACAAATTTAGGAGACAGTTTGGTATTGGTAGCTATGTAGTTGATTTTTATTGTCCGCAATTAAAATTAGCTGTAGAAATTGATGGCGCCACTCATGCTTCTGATAGAGAAGTCGATTTGGATAAAGTGCGACAAAATTATATTGAAAGTCTCGGTATTACTGTAAAACGCTATTTAAACATTGATATCAAAGAAAATTTATCAGAAGTTTTAAATAATTTGAATGATGTTTGTAAGCTCTTAGAATAGACCCCTCCCTAACCCTCCCCTTAGTAAGGGGAGGGAAATTGTTTATAATTTTACTTTTTGCCCGAATAATGTTATAGATAAATTAATCAAGCACATTTTTAATAAACAAGGGGGATGCATGTCAGTTGAACTATACGATGAAGCGTCTGAAGACAAGCAGAAAGCTAAGGCCAAGCGGCCGTCGCTACCTTTGGTTGAATCATCAATCATTAAGGAAAAAGCGCCAAGCATTTTGACTGTCAAAGACTTTGCAGATAGAATTGTTAAAACGAACGCTGCGTATAGCGAAGATTTTTTAAAAATTATTCCGGATAACTTGTTGGGGAGACGGGTTTGTTCAGAGTTATGCGATGACCTTGATGATGATTTTAGGGGTTTTCTCAGGCAAAACGAGCAAAACATCCAAACTCATCCGCGAGCCGAAGCGCTTAATAATTTTTTAAAAGATTTGGAAAATAAGCTATATTTTGCAGTTTAATTAATAAGTCGCCCTTGGTTAAAGGCGACTTTTTTATAAATGCTAAATAATCAAGAAAAAAATAATAATCGAGTCTTGGCTTTGGCCAAATTTTGCTTGGTCATCGCCTGGGCGACTTTGGTGTTTGCCTTGCTGGAACAGCCAATGCCGGTGGTGGAAAGCGATGCCAAGGGTTATACTATTAGCGACAAATTCGTTCATGTTTTTTTATTCGGTATTTTGTTGTGGCTGATTTTAGATTTTTGGCGCGAGTGCCGAGGCCGAATTTCCAAGCTTGCCTATGGTTTGGCGGCGGTTTTGGTTTTTGGTTTTGCTTATCTTTGCGAATATCTCCAGCATTTTGTGCCGGGCCGCACCAGTTCTTTGGCCGATTTAAGTTTTGGCGCCCTGGGCATTATCTTGAGTTTGTGGTTGTATAAAAAAATGTCATTGCGAGCGCAACGCAGTGGAGCGTCGCAATCTCAAAAGCCGAAATTATTGGTTCATCTCTGCTGCGGACCTTGCGGTTCGGCTTTAAGCGAAGAATTAAAAAAAGATTATGACGTCAGCTTGTTTTTTGCCAATTCCAATTTAGATAGCGCCAAAGAATTTACCAAGCGCGCCGACAACGCCCGGCGTGTAGCCGAGGAATACGGTTTGCCTTTAATTATGGAAAACTATAATCACGACGAGTGGCTGGATTTGATAAAAGGTTTGGAGGACGAGCCGGAGCGAGGCGCTCGCTGTTTGGCGTGTTATGAACATCGCCTCAAGCAAACCGCCGATAAGGCGGAGGAGCTGGGTTTTGATTATTTTACCACTTCATTATCAGTCAGCCCCCATAAAGACGGGCAGGCCATAATCTATTTAGGCCGGAAAATTGGGGATAAGATGAAATCCAGGTTCTTG
>JAKAEX010000012.1 GCA_021819805.1 bacterium
ATTGCAAGCAAGGCGTTGCGGGCGGGAAGCAGGCATTCAGACCGAAGTTGAAGTCTTTACAACTCGTCCGGATACTATTTTTGGCGCGACATATTTAGTATTAGCGCCCGAGCATGAATTGATTAAGAATTATGAATTAAGAATTAAGAATTATGGGGAAGTTGAAAAATACATTAAAAAAATTAAAAACAAATCAGATTTAGAGCGGACTGATTTGAATAAGGATAAGACGGGTGTTGAATTAAAAGGCATTAAGGCGATAAATCCGGCGACCAAAGAGGAAATTCCGGTTTGGGTGGCGGATTATGTTTTGCCCAATTACGGCACCGGCGCCATTATGGCTGTGCCGGCGCACGATGAAAGAGATTTTGAATTTGCTAAAAAATATGAATTGCCAATCAAGCAGGTGGTGGCGCCAATCAGAATTGACGCCAAAAATCCGCCTCGCGAGGATAAGCCAACGGTTATTCGCCGAACTATTCATGGCTTAGTGCTTAATCCCAAAACCGGTAAAATTCTTTGCTTAAAGTGGAAACAGCAACCTTGGACCGGCTTTATTGTTGGTGGCGTTGATGACGGCGAGGATATTGTTGAGGCGGCTAAGCGCGAAATTAAAGAAGAAACCGGCTATACCAATTTAAAATTAATCAGAGTTTTGGGCGGCGTGGTGCGCGGTGAATATTTCGCGGCGCACAAGGATGAAAATCGCCTGGCTTATACCAATGCTGTTTTATTTGAATTAGCCGGCGAAGAACAAGAACCGATTAGCGTTGAAGAGCAGGCTAAGCATGAACCGATTTGGCTTGATCCTAAAACTTTGAATCACGATAATTTTACTTGCGCTGAATTGGACTTATGGTTTGAGCGTTTAGCTAATGACCAGGAGCGAGCTGACAGCGGTTATGGCGCGGCTATCAACTCTGATTTTTTGGATAACCTTGAGACGATTGAAGCCAAGGAAGCCATGATTAAGTGGCTGGAAAAAAATGGCTTAGGCCGGCGGCAGATTAATTGGCGCCTGAAAGATTGGGTGTTTTCCCGCCAGCGCTATTGGGGCGAGCCGATTCCCGTGATTCATTGCGATAAAGACGGCGTAGTGCCGGTACCGGAAAAAGATCTGCCGTTAACCTTGCCGGAAGTGGAGCACTATGAGCCAAGCGGCACAGGCGAATCGCCTTTGGCCAATATTACTGATTGGGTAAATACAACTTGTCCGAAATGTGGCGGCCCGGCCAAACGCGAAACCAATACTATGCCCCAATGGGCCGGCAGTAGCTGGTATTATTTAAGATATTGCGATCCGCATAATGATCAAGAACTGATTGCCAAAAGTAAAGAAAAATATTGGTTGGGACAATCTATTGCTTGCTTGCCGGGCGAAGCCGGCGTTGATTGCTATGTCGGCGGCGCCGAGCATGCTACGCGCCATTTGATTTACGCTCGTTTTTGGCACAAATTTTTGCGCGACATTAATGTGGTTTCAGGCGACGAGCCCTTTGTTAAATATCGCCATGTCGGTTTGATTTTAGCTGAAGACAATCGCAAGATGAGTAAGCGCTGGAACAATGTTATCAATCCGGACGATATTGTTATTTCACACGGCGCCGATGCTCTCAGAGTTTATGAAATGTTTATGGGGCCTTTTGGCGAGGCTATTGCTTGGAATACCAACGGCCTATCCGGCGCCCGCAAATTTTTGGAAAAAGTTTACAAATTAAAAGACAAGGTTTCGGAACTTAAAACCGCCACGCCAGCTTACGCCAAACTCTTGCACAAAACCATTAAGAAAGTCGGGGCTGATATTGAAGGTTTTAAATTTAATACGGCCATTAGCGCTTTGATGATTTTGCTTAATAAACTTAACGAAGAGGCGGTTATTGATAAAGAGGATTTTAAGCGCTTTTTATTGATTTTAGCTCCATTTGCCCCGCATTTAGCTGAAGAGCTTTGGCAAGAACAAATGAGCGGGGAATCAATTTTTAAGCAACCTTGGCCTGAATTTGACTTTACACTAGCCCAAGATGAGCTTATAAACTTGGTAATTCAAATTAATGGCAAATTACGGGATACGATTGAAGCGCCGGCCGATATCAGCGAGGGAGCAGCTAAAGAGCTGGCTCTCAAGTCTGATAAAATCATTAAATGGCTGGATGGGAAAACGCCGGAGCAGGTAATATATGTTAAGGGGAGATTGGTAAATATAGTCGTTAAGTAAAGAGTTTATAACTTATGGTTAACTTATTACAAGAAACCAAACAACTTTGTGATCTATACCATATCAAGCCCACGCGTTCGCGCGGGCAGAATTTTTTAATCAACGAAGCGGTTTATCAAAAAGTTATTGATACTGCCGAGTTGAAGCCAGCTGATACAGTCTTGGAAGTTGGACCTGGTCTTGGTTTTTTGACCATGCTTTTGGCTGAGCGCGCCAAAGCAGTGACGGCGGTGGAGCTGGATCAAAAATTAGCCGAGACACTAAAGCTTCGTTTAGAGATGAAGGAAATAAAAAATGTGGGTGTAATTAATGCCAATATTTTGGATTGGCCGAAGATTAATCGTCTGCCCAAGACTTTGCTTACAGAGAAATATAAAATTGTCGCTAACTTGCCCTATAACATCACTTCAATTTTTTTGCGTAAATTTTTAGGCGGCGAGCATCAGCCGCAAACCATGACCTTGATGCTGCAAAAAGAAGTAGCCGAGCGTTTGGCAGCTCGTCCCGGAGAGATGAGTTTATTGGCTTTAAGTGTCCAGTTTTATGCCGAAGCTAAGGTGGTGGCAACTGTGGATAAACGAGATTTTTGGCCGGAACCGGCGGTGCAGAGCGCTATTGTTAAATTAGTAATCAAAAAGAAACCGCCGCTCGCGGCTCTTGAAACAAAAGATTTTTTTCGTCTGCTTAAATTTGGCTTTAGCGCCAAGCGCAAGATGCTTAAAAATAATTTAGGCGGCGGACTTAAAATCAGCGCCAGCGAAGCGGAAAGTTATTTAACTAAAATTGGCCTAAAGCCGACTTGCCGACCCCAAGACTTAAGCTTGGAGGAATGGCTGAAACTATTTAAAGAGTTTCAGGAAAAATTATAATTTAAAAGAGATCAAAATTTGTCTAAAACCATTTGTCATTGTCGCGACGTCTGTGTTATAATAAAATCACTTGCCATTAAGCAAGTGATTTTAACTTATGACGCCAGTTCAAAATCTTGGCAGTTTTGAAGAAGGCAAAAATGTGCCAAAGGCGAGTTTCAACAAACAGCAAAAAATCGGTTTGTCTGTTTTGCTTTTTTTTACTGTTTTAATAATTGCCATGTGGTATTGGCAGCTGCAAAAAAATATCGTTTATCCTTTGTATGGCGGGATTGATCCTAAAGAATTGGCCAAACAAACCGCCACTCAAGCCGTAGCAGTTGATGATAAAACCAAAGACACGGATAAAGATGGCTTAACTGATTATTTGGAAATAAATGTTTATCATACTTCGCCTTATTTAGCCGACACCGATGGCGACGGTATTCCCGATGGCACCGAAGTAAAAAATGGCACCGACCCGAATTGTCCGGAAGGTAAGGTTTGCAATGGTTCGATTGTGCCGACTACCGGCGGCGAGTTATATCAAAGCGGCGCCGCTACCAGCTCCCAGCCTTCAGGTAATCAAATAAATATGGATGTTATTAATCAGCGTAAGCAGGTTCAGACGCCAATTACCTCGGCGCAGACGGGCGGTTCCGGCTTAACCAAAGAAGGCGCAGCGGCTATCAGAAAAGCTTTTGGTGATACGCCTGATCCCGGTATTTTGCGGCAGAAATTTTTAGAAGCGACAACGAGGGACCAAGACAAGCAATTAATTAATAATATGACAGACGCGCAATTGCTTCAGGTTTATCAAATTATGATCTCAACCAATTAAGTTTATGCTCAATAAACTCAAACAACGCATAGTCATCGGGGTGGTCTTAATTGCTTTATTTTTGCCGGTCATCGGCGTTAAGGCTACTTTGCCGGTGGCAGTTACGGCCGATGTGACTGCTACAGCCATTGCCACCAAAGGCTGGCTGGAAACCGCTTGGACCTACATGCGCGATAAAATTGCCACGATTTTTTTTCAAAATATTTTACGCAAAGTTTTAAATGAATTTGCCACTGACGCCGCCAAATATGTCGCCGCCGGCGGCAATGGCCAAGAGGCGCTTTACATTAAAGATAAGTGGGGAGATTTTTGGGCCAATATCGGCGACAAGGCAACCGGTGAGTTTGTGGAGAGTTTCGCCAATTCGGTTATTTCCGACATTGCCGCTAATGACGCCAAAAGCAAGGGCGGTCTGAAATTATGTCAAAATCAGAGAGCTGAGTGCTATGCCAAGGTTGATACTACTGTTGAGCCTCTAAGAACAACTGACATGGGGGAGTGGAATAAGCAACTGCGTTTGGGACGTGAATCCTGCGAGCAAGCTTACTCAGATTGTTTAGCCACGCAAGGCGCCGGCGGCAATGAAAGCGCCAGCTATCAACTCTGCCAAGATAATAAAACGGTCTGCGATACGGCTTGTAATGGCGACACGACTTGTTTGAAAAGCTGCGATGATACTTATATCTCTTGTTCCGCCAGCACCGGCGGCACCATCGGCGCTCAGCGCAAGGCGCCCATGTTTAAGGCGGCCAACAGTCCTTTAGCCAGGGTTAATATTTGTAACCCGCGTTTGGAAGTGGCCTTATCCATTAGTTTGGGTCTAACCCAGCAAGCCAACACCAACTGGACGGTAAATTGTAAATTCAGCGAGATGGTTAAAAACTGGGGCAATGAGATTAATAGAATTAAAGACATTTCCAGCAAAGACTTTTTGTCCAGACTTTCAACTATGTTTGTGCCGGGAGGCAATGACTTGAGTGTTGCCATGACTATGCAGAGCAACTTACTTGAATATAAAGGTAAACAAGTAAGCGATACGGAAAAAATAACTGTTGCCAAACAAGGCTGGCTGGAGAAGGTTAATATCGCCGGCCAGCTTTTAGGCACGCCCGGCCAAGCTCAGGATTTGAAAAAATTATCCGACCAAGCCTTGATTGATAATATCGGCAAAGTGACGGGTGATATTTTAGTTGACGCCTCCAATATCTTTTTAAATCAGTTAGCCATGTCTTTGTGGCAAAACTTAACGCAAAATTTAAGCAATACCAATCAAGGCACCTTGTCTTATTATACCGGTCAGCAGGTTAATCGAGCTGCTTTGCAAAATCAGCTCAATAAGCTGTCGGAGCCGGTTTTTTCCGAGGGTGGAAAATTAGATGTCTTATCAAGATTATCAACTTGTCCGGATCCGGCCAAACCCGGCCCGACCGAATGTGTGATTCCCAGCACTTTCTCAGACGCAGTTAGCGGTAAAATGAGCGTGATTGAGGCGGTTAAATCCGGCCGCTTACAGGGTGATTGGCCTTTTGGCTTTGATAAAAACGGCGAAGACAAGATTCCTTATAATCAAGGCTATCCTTATCGCTCGCTGATTATTTTAAGAAAATATCGCATTTTGCCGGTTGGCTGGGAATTGGCCGCTCAAGAAATTCAAAGAAAATATTTAGCCAATAGTTTTAGTGATAGGCCAAATGGCGTAACTCTTAATGATTTATTAGCTTGTTATGATGCTTGCGATGATATTAAAGGCTATGGCGATGGCACACTTAGCAATAATTCTTGCTCCATCCCAAATCCCGATCCCCAGGCCTGGTGCCGAGGCTTAGTTGATCCCAACTGGACTTTAAAGGTGCCGGAGTATTACTGCGCTCGCCAGGGTTTTGGACCGCAATTAATGAAAGAACCAGACCTGGTAACGACCGGCACTAAGTATTGTTCGGCTGATAATGGCGCTACTATGACGCCGGTGGAAGGTAAGCAAAATCCGTGCTCAACGCCCGATGATTGTTGTACAGTTGATGAGTTGACGCGTATGGAAAAATTAAAAACCGAAGGACGCATCAAAGAATTAAAGGCCTTTGCTTGCGGCGCCACTTGTTCTTACGAAGAGCAAAAGCTCTTGGTTTATCGCGATGACCGTTATTGCGCCGATGAACAAGGCTGTATTAAAGAAGGTCGCAATGGCAGCTGCTTGTTCTATGGCTACTGTACAGAAGAACGGCGCAAATGGATATTTAATAAAGACAATAAAGATGAAGCCTGTGATCCGATGTTTAATACTTGCCAATCTTTCCGGGCGCCGGATGGCAAGCGGGTTGCTTATTTAGCCAATACCTTGGATTATGGCTGTGATCAATCCAGTATCGGTTGTAAAGCCTATTCTACCGGTGGCGCTTATGATGGAAAAACCGATAAAGTTGCCTGGGATAAAAACCAAAATATTTACTTTAATAAAAAAATTGGCGCTTGCGCCGCCAACCAGGAAGGTTGCCACGAGTTTATCAGAATTAAAAATAGCAAAGGCTTAAACTTGTTGCCTGATGGCGGTTTGGAAGCTAATGACGCTCAGCGCTGGAGCGCTTTTGGTTCAGCTGTCTCCAAGGCCGTTGATGCCAATAATAAAGTTTATGCCGGCGGTTACAGCCTGCATGTGCCTCTTGGCGCCAAGGGCGTTTATTTCGGGCCGGACAACAAATCGCTTTTGCCGACCGGTTTTGAGTTTGAAGTCAATCGTTTTTATTCATTATCGGCCTATGTTTATATTGTTAGCGGCAAGGTTGAGCTAAGCATGGGCAATCAGGCCAACCCGGCCAATAACGAGGGCGTGCTGGCGGAAACCACCGGCTCTTGGCAACAGGTGGTGCTGAATTTCTTTGACGACCCTGATATTAAAGCCGACTTTTTTGCCATTAGGGCTGTGGGCGCGGCCGACTTTTATGTTGATAATATTAAATTTGAAATCGGCGATCCAAGCGCTTATTCGGCTTATGGCAACAATTTGGTTTATGAAAAATTATTGCCGGCTTATATGGAAAAGGCTTGCTATAATAATCCGCCGTCCGATTATAACTATAAAGAAAACGCGCCGGCTAAGTGCCAGAATTTTGCCCGCAAGTGCCAGAAAGAAGAAGTCGGCTGTGAATTATATACCCAGGTTAATACCAAGGACCAAACCGCCGCTCAAGTTAAGCCGACTGATTATTGTCCGGAAGAATGCGTCGGCTATGACACCTTTATTCAGCGAGCCAATAATTTTTATTCAGCCAAAGACGAATATTTTATTCCTAAAACCGCCAAAACTTGCAGCGCTCAAGCAGTCGGTTGCAGTTTGTTTGTTAACTTGGACAAGGTTAAAACCGGCGGTGAAGAAAATGAATATTTCGCCAATTTCCGCCGCTGTATCAAGCCGGACAATTCTTGCGCCGAGTTTTATACTTGGGAAGGCTCTGATCAGTCCGGTTATCAATTAGTGGTTTATCAGCTAAAAGAAAACAAAGCCGCCAATATCAGCCAGCCGGAAACGGTTGATGACAATGATCCGACCGACACCAAAGACGGCGATGTCTGCAATGATTTGGTTTACGCTTTGCCGCACGATAGCCCCAATTACAATCCTGATTGCCGCCAGTTCTATGGCCGCGACGGTAATGTGTCTTATCACTTGATTTCCAAAACCATTACCTGTTCTCAGCAATGTTTTCCTTATCGTTTGGTGCAAAACAATGTTGATGTCTCCATTACCAACGAAGCTGATTGCCGCACCGCCGCTTTTGTTAATGGCGCTTGGAAATACGGCTTCTGGGATAATGACAAGCAAGAATGTATCCGCTGTCTTAATGGCGGCGAATGGCAGGACGAGCATAAGGCCTGCGTCTTTATGGCCGACCCGACCAAGAGCCAGTCTTGCAACGCCAGCGAGTCCGGCTGTAGCGAATATGAAGGCGATTTTAGCAATAATGTCCGGGTAATTTTTAATGACACCTTTGAAAATAATAGTTTGAGTGGCTGGGGGCCGACCACGCAAATTTCCAGCGAAGCCATGACTGTTGGCGGCCATTCTTTACAAATTGGTGCTGTTAATAATAATGTGAAAGCCTGGTTTGAAAAAAGCGTAAAAGGACAACTAAAGATAGGCAAGCGTTATGTCTTAAGTTTTGCGGCCAAGAAAAAAGATGCCAGCGCCCAGATTACCGGTGTTAGTTTTAGAAAACAAAACGGCAATGGCCTTGATAGTTTGGATTTTGCCGGAAAAATAGACTTAACGGCCGATTGGAAACAGTTTAAATTTGATCTTAAAATTACCGATCAAAATCAATTGGATTATGCTGAAGTTATAAATCTAAATACTAATGGCCAGAGTGAGGCTATTAGACTTGATAATATTAAATTATTGGAAATGAGCGATACTTATTTCTTGATAAAAGATTCCTGGAAGACACCGGACAGTTGTAATCAGGATCAGCAAGGCAACCCGGCGCCGCTTTATATGCTTGGCTGTGAGCAATACAAAGACCGCGACGGTTTAACGCAAAATCTCAAGAGTTTTGATAAGCTTTGCCAAGAATCGGCGGTTGGCTGCGAGTTAATGATTGATACTTTTAATTCGTCTTTTTACGGCCAGCAAATTTTCGGCAATGTCACGATTCCGGCTGACAAATTCGCTTATATTGTTTATGAAAAGAAAAAAGAATGCCGCTCCTCAGATAAGGGTTGTTCTCGCTTAGGTCTGGACAGGGCGATTGATGATACTTATACCGATTTTAAGGATGTTTATTTGGGCAATAACCCGGATAGATATGGCGACACGCTTTGCACCAAAGACCAAGTTGGCTGTGAGGCTTGGGGCAATGAAGATGGCGGTGAAGTTTATTTCAAAGAGCCGGGTCTGCGCACCTGCGAGTTTAAGAACGGCGGCTGGTTTAAAGCTGATTCCAACCACTGCGTCAGCGCCAATACGTGCACCCTGGATATTGGTTGCGCCAGCAATCAGAGCTGTGTTAACGGTTTTTGCACGGCCAAGGCCAGTTGCGATTTAACCAGTGATTGCAACCAGGGCGAAGAGTGTAAAACAATCAAAGACAATACGCCCTGCGAGACCTCTTATGATAAAACTATCGGTTTGGGCGTGCGAGAAGATAAAGCTCAGCCAATCGGCATGGCAGAAAAAGATTCGGCCGGTAAAATCGGCAATGCCGGCACTTGCCCGGTTAATCAGAACGGCTGTACCGAGTATATTGATCCGGAATCCCGAGCTAGCTACAACCTGATGGCGCGCGGCGGTAATTCAATTGAATTAAAAACCGACACGCTTTATATTTTTAGCGGCCTGATTAATAGTTGCGGCGGCAAAAAACTTTTCCATATTGACGGCGATAATAAATTAATAAGTTCCACCAGCTTGGGCACTATTGCCGGTTTTAGCGACGAATTTTATATTGACGGCGCCGGCGGAGACAAAACCGTTGGTTGCGATGTTCGCGCCGGCGAAATAAAAGAAGCCTTGGTTAATTACCGCCTGCAAGACAGCTTAAACAAAGAGAAGCCGACCGATGTTGATTTTGCCTTGGGCCAGGTTTTGTTTAATGCCAGAACTTTCAGCGGCGGTAAATATAATACCTTGATTTACAGCACCAATCAAAGTCAGTCCGGCCAGCCAAAATCGTCAAAACCGACAGCTGATGATAATGCCAATGTTTTATTGAAAGTTGATCCGGATCGCGAGTGCGCCAAATGGTTGGGCTGTAAGAGTTATATTGATAATCCAAGCAAGCCGGGTGATAAAATTTGTTATCAGCGGGGACTTTGCGACCGCATGAATGAAGCAGGCGAGTGTATTAGTTTTATTAATAATGTCGGCTTAAATACTAATGGCCAACCGGTTAGCCAAATTTTTAATGAAGATGTAACCAAAACTAAGGTAAGCGACATTTCCAGTTTGTCCGGTTTCTCCAAGGTTGGTTATGAGGGTAATTTATTGAATGCTGATATGTATCACTTGGCCAATATGATCCAAGACGGAGAGACCAAAGTTAAATTTAATGGCAGCTTTGAGAATACTTGGAACTCCGGTTTTACAGTTGTCGGCCAGCCAAATAATGCCGCCGCCGTTGTTAGCGACGCTAAAATTTTAGAAAAAGAATTGGGTTTTGGCAGTTATAAGTTAATTCCCGACGGCCGCGCCGTGGCCAAAGCCAACCAGTGTGTTGTCAAAACAATAGATAATGTTGGTGGTAGATATTATATTGCCTCAGCTTATGTCTATTTGCGCTATGGCACCAAAGTTGATTTAACTATTGGCGACCCTGATAACAGCCTTTGTCCCTTAGAGTCGGTTAATGACGATAATACTAAAAAATGTTTGCCTAATGCTCGCTATGGCGTTATCGCCAGTACTGACACAACTGGACGCTGGGTGCGTTTGACCAGCAAATTTAGTATTCCCAATAGTTATCAAGCTAATGGCGAGAGAAAAACAAAAATTACTATTGGCATTTGTTCGCCAGCCGGTATGGTTTATTTTGATGATGTTCGGATTGAGCCGGGCTTAAAAGAAAAAGACAAAACTTATATTCATAGCGATTGTCGGCTATATCCGGAGCGTGACGCTATGTCTTGCAACTATTCTGATGCGAGCGGTTTAAGGAAAAAGGGTTGGTCTGGTTATTGTTTGGAATACGATCCAAGAAATCCTGGCGCTTGTCTCTTGTGGTATCCGATTGACAAAGTTGATAGTGAAGAATATGAACAAGGCGCCGGTTTAAACATTGCCAAAGATACTTATTATTGTATTGACGGAGAAGACCAGTGTAATGTCACCAATAAAACTGAGCCGGAATTTTATTGCAAAAAATTTATTAAAGTTAATAAGGACAGCTATTGGTATGATCGTTTGGCCGGCCAGAGTAATTACCGGGTTCCTTTTGAATTAATTGACCCAAGCTACAGAACTTGGAAGCAAAGCCATCCCACCGAACCTGACCAGAATTTCTTTTATGCCGATTTCGGCGTTAACGCCGGCGGCTCAACCAAGGATATTGCCGGCGACAAAGATCCGGCCAAAGATAATCCGATTATTTTAAGTCAGGCGGCTGGCAGTGGTTTTTATGGAGCTTACAGTCCGGGCTTTGATTTGGAAAATTACGATCAAAAAGCCACCTTAGGTATTTATGGCAAAAAACTCATACCTTTTGTTTCTTACTATGGCGTAAGTCAAGCCGGAGCTGGCGGCAAGGATAGAAAATATTTTTGCGAGGCAACCTTGGATTCTGATGGCAATGTTCAGCCGATTGAAGTAAGCGATTGCGCCGGTTGCAATAAAGGCGGTAAAGAAAAGAGATTGGGCGTTTATGATGATTGCTATGTTGGTATTGGCGCTATTTGGAAAAGTGGCACCCAAGATGATTGCAGTGATGGCGGCTGTAAAACCTGGAGTTATGGCTCTCGCAGTTGTTCTAATGGCCATTGCGCTTGGGAAGATTTTATTGGCGCCAGAAATCAATACATAAAACAAGCTGATATAGTCAGAGATTTTGGTAAATGCACCCTTGATTGGAGTGATTTATTGGATCCATATTGTCTTGTTTATAAAGGATTAAAACTTCTAAAATCACCCAGTCTTGATTCTGAAAAACTTTTTGACTATACCAAGTGCGAAGTAAAAGAAGGAGCTGATAAGGTTTTTACCGGAAAAACAACCGATACTTGCGGCTCTCTTTGCAATCCGTTTGACTGGGGTGATGGCAATGAGGCTGGCTGTTTATTTGAGTGCTTCAACCATACTAAATGGTATCATGTAGCCAAAGACGGAACTTCGGATAAGGGTGATAAACTTTATTATGCCAAACAAGCCGTTAAAAGACTGTTTACTAACATGGATCAATGTTTAGTTTGGGATGGTTCTAAATATACGACTCAAGGTTGCGGCGATACTATTAGTCAGCCAACTCACTGTAGTAATGATGTTCGTCCGGATTTTAGCGCCAGCAGTCCCGATGCTGATTATTGTTATGTTAACCCGGCGGTTAAAACAGTACTGTTAGATGAAGGCCTGAAAAAGGGTGGCGGCAGTTATTACGCCCTTAATAAACGAGGTTGGGTGGCTATTCGTTTTACCAGTCAAATAGACAAGGAACAACAGCCACTTAAGAAATATAAAGTAAACTGGAATTATTTTGATGCTGGCGGTTATAATGTTAATACCGTCCATACTGTTGATGCTCTGCCTCAGCCCAAAATAACCAATCCTCACATTGTTTATTACTTTTTAGACATTGATGATATGAGGAATAGCCACAACACACCAATTGCTTGCCCGGCAGAATTAAAAGCCACCACCTGTTATAGCCTAACACCTTCTGTCGTCATTACTGATAATTGGGGAAAGCAAGCTACGGGTTATCTTGGCTACACCGAAAATCCATCCAATGTTATTACCAAGCCTCTGATAATTTACGAATAAAATCAGAAAAACCGCTCCGATAATGTAGGGGCGGTTTTTATATTTTTAGCGTGTTTTGTTGTCTTGATATCTGTTGCGCGCCGTCAGAGAAAAATGTTATAATAACCTTAAACCAAGCTTATGGCAGAGGAAGATGTGTTGATCTCGGAAACTCCCGAAAATCAGGTGAGTAATGCCCAGCTTGCCTCTGCTTTGCGTAGACAAAAACAGCAGGCAAGGCAAACGCAACAGCCAAGCACTCAACCAACTGCGCCAAGCCGAAGATTGCGGGCGGCCGGCACGGCCACTCAAGCCAGTGGTCGAGCTGTTCAGGCTGGCGGCGCCGTTACTCAATATGGCGGCAAAGCCGTCAAAGCAGGCGGTCGCGTTTTGGGCAGAGGCGGCCAAGCCCTTAGCAAAGCCGGAGCCAGTCTTTCCGAAACCGGTGTGGGCGCGATTGTTGGTGTGCCTTTAGCGGTTATTGGCGCCGGGGCGACCGGTTTGAGCAAGGGCATGGAAGTTATGGGCGGTGTTGCGGAAAAAGGCGGTCAGGAGGCTCGCCAGGCTGGTCAGCGAGTTTCCAAAGTCGGTTCTGATATTAAACAGCGAGCCAGACAGGCGGAAGATTTGGGCAATTCCAGAATCAATACCCTGCGTTCCCAGAAGGCCGGTAAGCGCCGGCAAGGTCGTTCTTTAGCCGGCAATTTGGCCGGCAACATGGGTGTGAGCGATACTATGGAAGGCGCTATTCATGCCCTATCAGCGCCGGTGCGCTTGGCTACGGATTGGGCCTTAAGAGCTTCGTGGCTGAATATAATTGATAGTTTCGGTTTGACCTTGATTTATATTAATATTCATGTTTTTTTCCGTTTTATTTTAGGCACTGACTTTTTTTGCAAATTGGGCGATGAGTGGGCGAGCGGCTCCTTAACTAATCTCGCCGGCGAGGGCTTAGAGAAGGAAGTTATGCAAAAAGACGTAGCTAAGGCCGGAGCCGCTACTGGCGTGGTTGAAGCATTACTTTTAATGGTAGTTGATTTAATTCTTTTAACTTTTATTGCTGTATTTTGGGCGGTGTTTATTTTAATAGTCGGCGCGCTTACTTATCCTTTGCAATTTGTCGGCCAAGCCTTTGGTTTATAAATTATTATGTTAAAATATTTGAAACAAAAAAAGCATTTTTCGGCTCTGACCGTGGTTTTGGTGGCCGCTTTGTTTTTTTTGCTGGTTAAACCGGTTAGAGCTGGGCTTATAGCTGATGTATCTTTAATAGGCTATGGCACAATTGTTTATGTTTGCGTTTCAGTACTTGGTCAGTTATTGCTGGTGGTTATTGATGTTATGGTAAGCATCGCTCAGTATAACAATTTTATTAATGTAGATCCTGTAAAAATGGGTTGGCTGATTGTCCGCGATATCTGTAATATGTTCTTTGTTTTGATTTTGCTGATCATCGCTTTTGCCACCATTCTTCATATTCCGGGTTATAGTATTAAGCAGTTATTTAAGCGGGTAATTATTTTTGCTATTTTGATAAATTTTTCCAAAATGATTTGCGGCTTATTGATTGATTTTTCGCAAGTTATTATGTTGACTTTTGTTAATGCTTTTAAAGATATTGGCGGCGGTAATATGTCAATGCTTTTGGGGGTTGATCAGTTGCTGTCTATTAGGTCAAGCGACCTTCAAAACAGGGAAGATGTGACTTATTGGTCTACTATGGGCGCTTTATCTTTAGCCTGGCTTTACGTGGTTATTATGTTAGTTGTGATGGTGGCGCTTTTAGCTACCTTGGTTTATCGCGTGGTCATGCTCTGGATTTATATAATTTTGTCGCCTTTAGCTTACTTGGCCTCAATTGTGCCGTTTATGAGCGGCCTGTCCAAAAATTGGTGGCAGCAATTTTCGCATCAATTGTTTACCGGTCCAGATCGG
>JAKAEX010000078.1 GCA_021819805.1 bacterium
AACGCATTCTTTGGGAAAAAGCCAATCAGCTAAAAATAAAACAAGCTTTGAGGCTTGTTTTATTATCCCCTCCCTGATTGTCATAATTATTATTGCCAAGCGGCCGCATCAACCTGCCAGCGCTTACCGGCTCTAACTAAATCAACTTTCATTGTTTTGTCAGACAGCTTTGGATTATCATTACCTGTTTGTTCGCTTCGCCTGATATTAACAATAACCGAAGCGGTACCGGCGTTTTTGTCCATGGCCGCTATTTTAGCCGTTATTACTCGACTCTCAACCACATAAGCGGTTTCATAACCTTTTAAGCCGGCTAATAATTCTTTGGTATTGGTCGCCAGCCAATCTTTCATTTTCTTGCTAACAAATAAATTCAAATCTTCAAATTGATCAGCGCCGCCTTGATTGGAATAAGTGCCATAGCGTTCGGCAAAAATTCTCGCCACCTGAGCAACATCCTCCTGAGTCAAATCAACGGCCGGAGTTGTCGCCGCTGTTGAAGTGGCGGACGGTTTTTTAACATTGCCCGGTTGAAAATTGGTAATTTTCGGCACTTCGGGCGGAGTTTCAACCACCGGACTTACAGTTTTGGGCTGAGTGCCGTAGGAATAAAAAACCATAAAATAAATAATCAAACCAACCACCACGGCGCTGGCGACAATCAAAGCTAACAGAATGAATTTTCTTTTTTCCGGGTCCATATTAGGCAAAATTTAGTTGTTTTTTACCTTGACGCTCTTCCACGGCGGCCATCTCAGCGGCAAATTCCTTCTTGGCTTCTTCAATTTCCAATAACTGACGCGGGTCGGAAGTAATCAGTTGGTCTTCAGTATAAGAAGCGACGATTTTAATGGCGGCATGCTTATTACCGGCAAAGAAAATACCTTCGCCGACTCCGCCTTCCAATAATAAATATTTTTCGCCCTCGGTCAGTAAAAAAGTTTTTTCCACCAAATCAATTGAAGCTTTGGATTGTTTTAACAAAAGTTGCAGGGCTGAGTTATTAACAATTGCCTGGCCATAGGGCGATTGTAAAAAATCATTAACATCTTGAGTAATATTGGTAACACCCAAATAATATTTGCGGCAGCGTTTAACCAGCGCAAAAATAAATTTAGCGCTATCTTCGTGTTGCATCAGCCACCAAGCTTCATCAATTACCAGCACCCTTTTTTTAATTTTACTGCGGACAACGTTCCAGATATAGTTAACAATCATGTAAATAGCCATTGGCCTTAATTCATCTTCTAAATCTCTAACTGAAAAAGCTACCAACTGATTATCCATTTCCACGTTAGTCGGACTGTTAAACAAGCCGGCGAAGGTGCCCTGGGTATATTTACGAAGTCTCATGGCCAAGCTGGTGCCACCTTCCATACCATCCAAAATCTCTTCCAAATCGCTCATAATCGGCGGTTCAACCTTTGCCAAATCGGCATCTGGCGTGATATCTTTTTTGGCATAAGTTTCCAAGAGCGCTCTGTCCATAACCGAGTCTTCATCGTAAGTCATCTGGCCAATCATAATCTTAATCAAGCCTTTAACCGTAATGACGGCACTGCGAATAATGTCTTCGGTCTTGGTTTCCTCGCCGACAGCGCGCGGCAAATCAAAAGGATTAATCTTGCTTTTGGAAGCCAGGGAAATATTAATGTAGGTGCCGCCAACCGCTTCGGACAAATGTTTGTATTCGTATTCGGGATCAATAATCATCACGTCTGTACCCACCATCAAAGACCGCAAAACTTCTAATTTAACAGCATAACTTTTACCGGCGCCGGAAGTGGCGAAAACAACCGAGTTGGCATTTTGCAAACTAAAACGATCAAACAAAATTAAACTATTGTTATGCCGATTAATGCCATAAAGAATCCCCTCGTCCGAAGTTAGTTCCGAAGACACAAAAGGAAAGGATGAGGCAATCGGCGACGAATTCATATTAAAGGCAATAACCAGCTCATCGCGATTAAGCGGCAGGGTTGAATTAAAGCCTTGCTCGGCTTGGTAGTAAACCCGCTTGGAATAAACCAAGCGGGAACCGAAAATATCTTCAACTGAGTCAGTAAGCTTGTCCAGTTCTTCCAAGCTATTGGCGTAAAGCGTAATATACAAACAAAACTGAAAAAATTTTTCCGTACCCTGAGTTAAAGCGTCGCGTAAAAATTCAATATCGCGCAAACCGGTTTCACGAATCGGGTCGCGCGCCGCGCCTTTTTCAGCGTCGGCCATAATCTGCGCTTCCATGTTGCCGGCTTTATTTTTCAGTTGTTTCAAGACCAAAGAAGTTTTAACCGGATAGAAGTACATGGCAATATCAAAAGTTGAGTTTAGATTGATAATCGGCGCAAACCAACCTACGCTGATATAGCGCGGATAATTAACAATAAAAACCGTCCGCAAAAATTTGTTGCCCAGCCTAATGTGGTTGGGCAAAACCTCAAAACTGGACGGCGCAATCAAGTCTTTGATGGAAATAATGCCGCGCCGGTAAGTTTTTTCCTCCAAAACAATTCTCTCGGTAAGCTTGGCTTCTTTTTCCAGCTTCTCCAAATCCGGCCGCTCCAGCACAAAACTGGGCTGCGCTGCTGGCGCTGCCTGAGGCCTGTCTGGCGACGGTTGAGATTCCGCTTTATTTAGATTAACCATAAAATTAAACAACTCTTAAACTGTTGACATCTTGCATTGGCTCATTGCCATAGACTTCCGGGTTATAAATATTATACAAAAGCTCAATCAAAGCTTGCGTATCCAGCTCCACTACGTTTAAACCGATAGAAGCCAAGCCAGACACCACGCTGTCCACTCGCCGACTTAATTCTTTTTTTAATTTATCAAATTTGTCTTGTTTCATTTTTAACAAAGACGATGGGCTGAAAATTTCGCCAAATCGCCCAAAAAAACCTTGTTTTTCATCAGACAAGGGATTATAAGAAACGACCACATAAA
>JAKAEX010000013.1 GCA_021819805.1 bacterium
TTATTACCTTTTCTGTTAGATTATTTTAGTATTTAATCAATCATGCGCCCGTAGTTCAATGGATAGAACACCAGCCTTCTAAGCTGGTTATCTAGGTTCGATTCCTAGCGGGCGTACAAAGATAAAAATTGTCCTAATATTTTAGGGCAATTTTTATTTTTGCTCGCTTGTTAGGTGAGAACATAGTGTAAAATCAAGTATAAAAGATTATGTCTTTTTGCTAAATAAGTCTTATTTAAAACAAATTCAGGGTATAATTAGCTCTAAAGGGGCTTCCGCCCCTTCGATTCCTAGCGGGCGTACAAAGATAAAAAATCGGCGCGAGCCGGTTTTTTATTTGTAATAAAAATCAAAAAATATTATAATAACCCTGTAATTATTAAAGGGTTATCAGCCCGCAAGCCAAACATATGAAAAAAATTAGCCTAACTATTGCCGCCTTGGCTTTATTGATTAGCGCTTCAGCGGTTTTAGCCGCCGACTTAACCAACCCGGCCAAGACAGTTATTCCTCGCGACACTGTTTGTATTAATCAAAAAGTCGCCGCCAGGGAATCGGCCATTATGAATGCTTACCGACAAATGAGCACCGGTATTTTAAATGCTTTAAACAACCGCGCCACCGAGCTTACCACCGCCTGGAACATTACCGATGCCAAGACTCGCAAGAAAGCCATCACTCAGGCCTGGAACAAATACACCACGGCCCGCAAGAATATGGTTAAAACCTATCGCCAGCAAGTTTCCGCCGCCTGGAAAACCTCGCGCGAGCAATTAAAAACTTGTAAAATCAACGGCCAAGCCGCTAATGTCCAAGCTGAAGAACCGAACGGCGAAAAGGGCGACACCTCTTTGGAATAGTTTTCTCTAAATAAAAAACAACCCCGCTCATCGGGGTTGTTTTTTATTTTTTAATTAAGCTTGGCGCGCTTTCATGGCTTCAGCCACACGGCCGACAGCCAAGGCATAAGTGCCCAAACGCATAGTGGTTTGGTATTGCTCTTTTTTCGCCCAGGCCTGATTAAACGAGTCAGTCATTAATTGTTTCAGCTTGTCATTAACCTCGGTTTCGGTCCAATAATAATTATAAGCATTTTGCACTTGCTCAAAATAACTTACAGCCACGCCGCCGGCATTAGCCAAAATATCAGGCACGACTAAAATATTTTTACCGGCTAAGATTTTGTCGGCTTCCGGCGTAATCGGGCCGTTAGCTAATTCCAAAATCATTTTAGCTTTAATCACGCCGACATTATCGGCCGTGATGGAATTTTCCAAAGCCGCCGGAATTAGAATATCCGCTTCAACCGCCAATGCATCATCAATCGCCCCGCCTAACTCGCTTAACTTGCCGCCCTTGGCTTTGTGCGCCAACACGGCTGGCACATCCAAGCCTTCAGCTTTATAAATCGCGCCTTGTGAATCGCTTACAGCCACAACTTTAAAACCGGCTTTAGCCAATAATTTAGCCATAGTGCCGCCGGCATTGCCCAAACCCTGAATCGCCACTGACGCATTTTTAGTTAAGCCAATTTTGGCAATCGCCTCTTCCAAAACAAAAACTCCGCCCAAAGCCGTGGACTCGCCGCGACCGGCCGAGCCGCCCAAGCTCAAAGGCTTGCCGGTAATCACACCGGGCGCGTGATGGCCGACAATGCTTTCATATTCATCCAGCATCCAGGCCATAATTTGCGGCGTGGTATAAACATCAGGCGCCGGCACATCAACCGTTGGGCCCAAAACATTATACAAAGCTTTGATATAGCCGCGAGACAAACGCTCTAATTCGCCGACTGATAATTGTTTGGGGTCAACAATCACTCCGCCTTTACCGCCGCCCAAAGGCAAATTAACAGTGGCGGTTTTCCAGGTCATCCAAGCGCTCAAGGCTTTAACCTCGCTTTCGCTAACACCGGGGTGAAAACGAATACCGCCCTTAAATGGTCCGCGCGCGTCATTAAATTGACTGCGATAGCCAATAAAGACCTTGGTTTGACCATTGTCCATTTTAACCGGAATAGCCACCCGCGTCAGCCGCTTTGGTTCTTTTAATTGTTCATAAACATTATCATCAAGGCCGATTAATTCTTTGACCTCTTTTAATTGCTCCATAGCATTGCTATAAGCATCGTTCATGTTTTTTTCCATATATTTAAAGCTGTTAAATTAAATGTCGCCCAGCGACACCTTAATTAAAAATTAAAAATTTTAAATTAAAAATTATCTCTATACACCCCCTGGGGGTATATTACCAGTCCCCGGCCGCTTTGTCAAGACAAAAAAACCGCCCCAAGCCGGGGCGGTTATAGTTTACGCCTTTAGCTTATTTTATCAAGCAAAGTAATTACGCTAAAAACACCAAAAAACAAAAAGATGAGCCACATAACTGCTCGGCGCCAATAAGCCGGCCGGAAGGGTTTGGCCAAAACTCTTAAGTTTAAGCGGTTAACCAAGCCGACGTGAACGAACATGGCCACGGCGTTAATCACCGCTCCGATAACGATTAAAGTTTTCGGCTCATAAATATTGGTTGAAAATAAAATTATGCCAAAAGCAATTTGCGCCCAAACAAAACAGTAATAAATTTTGGATAGATTAATTTTTTTAACTTGTTCATGAGCCATAATTTTCAGCGCCAGGTTCTCCGCCATAATCCTTGAGGTTGAATCAATGATGCCCAATTGAGCCTGAAATAAAATCATTCCAACCACAAACAAAAAAACCGAACCAAAGGCCGGTATTAAGACGCGGCTGATGGCCAAACCTTCTCTAACCACAAAACTAATCCCCTGGTCATTGCCGGGATGGCCATAAGCGGTGACATAGGCCAACAGCATTAATAAACACATGGCTAATAAACCCAAAAACCAAAAGACCAGCAAATTTTCCGCGTTAACCAAACGCCACCAGGCTTTAAACCGGCTAATGTTTTTATCGCTCAAGTCAAAAGGTTCGCCGGCCAATTTAATTTCTTCATGGCCTCTTTTTTTGTGAAACAAGCTGGCAATCTTTTGAGAATACTTGCCCATGCCATAGCCTTTTTCTTTGGCATAAATCGATTGCGACAAATTTAAATTGCCGCCGGCGCCGGCATAAGCGAAAGCCGCCAAAAAAGTCGCCAAGCTAATTCCGGTCGGCAACCAAGAAAAATTTTCGCCTCGGCCAATCAAGCCGTTAAACAACTTAAGCACATCCGCTTGATCGGCCAAAAATAAAGTGAGTATAAAAATCAGCGGCACGCCGACAAAAATAATTATTTTATTTATTTTTTCTAAAGAAGCATAAACTGTTTTACCGAAAGATAAAATCAAGCCGATGGCTACCAATAAACCGGCGGCCAGCCATTTAAAATCCGCCCAGCCAAAAGCAAATGACAAAACTTGAGCGCTGGCGGCGATAATACCCGGCAAACCGAAGCCAATAAAGGTTGAGACAATAAACCAAATCGGCGTCCAGCGCCACAATTTGTTTAAACCGACAAAAACGCTCTCGCCCTTAACCAGGGCGTAGCGCTCAACCTCCATATTAATAAAATATTGAAAAGTAATACCCAAAACCGCGCCCCAAATAATGCCTAAGCCGTAATTAGCCACCAAGTACGGCCACAAAATCAACTCGCCCGAGCCAAAACCTAAAGCCAAAAGAACAAAACTCGGACCGAGTATTTTGCGGAAAGCGATTGGCGCGGGAAATTCTTTAATTTGCTTATTAAAAAGTTTTGCCATAGAATAATTATACACTATTTGACCTATGGTCTCCAAATAAAAACTTATGAATTTTTTAACTGCCGCGCTTTTGGGCGTCGTTGAGGGCTTAACCGAATTCTTGCCGGTTTCCTCAACCGCTCACATGCTCATCACTCAAAAACTGCTGGGCTTAGCTTCTACCGATTTTATCAAAACCTTTACCATCTCCATCCAGTTGGGCGCAATTTTAGCGGTGGTTGTTCTGTATTGGCGCCGCTTATGGCAAGACAAAGTTTTGTGGGGAAAATTATTGGCGGCTTTTTTGCCAACCGCCGTTTTGGGCTTATTGTTTTATAAAATAATCAAAACTTATCTTTTGGAAGACTTGCCGCTGATCGCCTGGGCGCTCTTAATCGGTGGTATTTTTATTATTATTTTTGAGCTGGCCATCAAGCGCCGCGGCCAAGGCGAGCAAACCGTTGATTTTAATACCATCAGCTACAAACAGGCTGTCCTCATCGGCTTGGCGCAATCGCTGGCCTTTGTGCCTGGCGTTTCTCGCTCCGCCGCCACCATTTTGGGCGGCTTAAGTTTAAAAATTAATCGCCAAACTATCGTCGCCTTTTCTTTTCTCTTGGCTATTCCCACCATGCTGGCCGCCACCGGTTTGGATTTGGTTAAAAACGCCTCTCTCTTTAATACTTCACAGGCCGAACTTTGGTTTGTTGGCTTTGTCGTCTCCTTTATTGTCGCCGCTTTGGTTATCAAAGGCTTTATCAAATTTGTCGCCAAACACAGCTTTATTGTCTTCGGCGTTTATCGCATCATTCTCGGCCTAATTTTGCTGGCTATTCTCTAAAAAATTAAAAACCGCCCCGATGATTATCGGGGTGGTTTTTGTTTTGCTCTATTTTAAAGTTTGCTTACAGCTTAGCTGGAGCAATCGGCCTTTAACAAAAAATTCATAGCCGCCGATTAAGGTTGGCGTGGATAAAAGATACCAAAAAACAATATCGTCCAAAGGAAAAGTCTTGCCGCCAATCGTAATCGGCCAAAGATAATTGCCCGGCCACCACCAATAGCCCAAACGCAAAGCGATTATCTCATAAATAAAAAAAATCAGGGCTAAAATTAAGGTTGTGGCGGCGGCTTGTTTAATTAAAGACGGCCAGCACCAAATAAAAATAGCCAAAGGTATCAAAACAAGCAAAATCCCCACCCGGTAATAATCCATGGTTATGATGGCTGGATTAATTTTATAAAAAATCAAAACTGAGGCGAAAAAAATCGCATACAAAGCAAGCAAGTAATAAAAACGCCTGGACAAACGGCCAGGTTGATCGCCGGCGGTTAATTTTTCATAAAGCGACAAACCCAGCAAAAAATTAAACCAGGCAAATAATAAATTTTCCAAAGGCGCTGTCCCCCAGAGGCGCGGCAAAACCGAAGCCACATCCCAGGCATTGGCCAGTCTGGCCATTAATTCAACCGGCGGCGCGAATAATAATAAGCTGGCGGAAGCCAAGAGCAAAATCCGCCAGCGAGTTTGCGGCAATGACCACCAAATCAAAATTGTGGGCGCGCCTAAAACCAAAATAATTGAAGTTAGATAATTTGGCTGAGCCAACAGTAAAAACAGCCAAATAATTATCAGATAAGCGGCCAAACACCAGAGCCAGCCTGTCTTTTTTATCATATTAAATCAACCAAGCGATTAAAAACCAATAGAGTTTTAGCATCGGGTTGGCCGCATATTTCAAAATCGGGTTGTTTACTTCAGGAAACTCAATTGCCGCTGTTAAATATTTTTTCAACTGGTGATCGCCGACTGCGCGCGCGCTTTGCAGAGTTTGCCGCTTGACCGCCAGTTGCTTTAAATTTTTAACCACCCAGCCATAAGCTTTGATTTTTTCCCAAAACCAGCCGCTCGCCAAAGCATAAGCGCACATACCCAATTCCATAACAACCAGCATGGGAAAAATTAAAATTAAAGTTTTGGCGGAAAAGTTTTTTAATAAAAAAGCCAAGCGATTTTTTTCCGTCCAATAATAAACTTTTTTATTTTTTATAAAAGAATAATCGTGATAGCAAATTGCCTTGTCGGCTAAAATAATTTCATAAGCAAACAGCCTGAGCCGCCAGCTCAAATCTGAATCTTCGTGATACATAAAAAATGATTCATCAAACAAACCGACTCGCTCCAAAGCTTCGGCCCTAAACAAAACGGCCGCGCCGCTGGCATAGCTGATAAGATTATTCTTTGTTTGCCAATTGGCCAGGGGCAAACGGTAGTTGCCGCAATAGCCAATACCCAGATAATTCAAGCGGTCGCCGCTCGTGTTAATTAAATCCGGCTGTTTTTCCAAGAGCATCATGGCTTGAACCGCACCGGCAGTCGGCTGGCGGTCAGCAGCCGCGGTTAATTCCTTAAGCCACTCTCTATCCAGTCTCATGTCTTGATTTAACAAAACAATATAATCATAACCGGCTTTAAGCGCCAGTTTAATGCCGAGATTATTGCCGGCGGCAAAGCCCAAATTTTTCTCGCTGGCAATAACTTCCAAATTAAAATCATTGGCAATTTTTTGCCAGTCTCTAAGCTTGGGCAGGGTTTGGTCGCTGGAATTATTATCAATCACAAAAACCCCAAAACTGTTTTTGGGGTAATTGAGATTAGCCAAGCTGCTTAAGAGCGCCGGCAAATACGGCTCAGCGTTATAAGCAACAATAATAATGGCGGTTTTAATCATACTTAATCATCTTCAAAACCTCTGGCGGCCGGTTGGACGGCATTGGTATTTTGAATATTGGTCTGAACTTGCTGTTGGGTTGTGGTTTGATTTAAATTACCAACATAATAACTGGCCAACATGCTAACAGCCGAACCGGAGTGCGGCCGGCCGATATCCTTGGTTTGGAAAGCGCGAGTCGCCTCTTGGCCGCAATAAGGCGTAATCGTGCCGGCGCCGCCCGGGTGGGCAAATAAAAAGCTGGTTACATTGTAAATTTTGCCGCTAATTAACAGCCAGCAGTCTTTAGAAGAATTGTGTTTGGCCAATTCGGTCATATTCAGAGTTATTGGCGTTTGGTTGCCGCTTGCTGAGGTCGGGGCGGTTTGGCTACTGGGCGCGGCGGCCGGAGTCTTGGCCGGCGTCTGAGCCTGGCTGCCGCCGGTAGCAGCTGGCGCGGCCTGATTAATGGCTTGGTTTAGATTACCAACATAATAATTTTTCAGCAAATCGCTGGCAAAACTGGAGTGCGGCCGGCCAATGTCCTTGGTTTGAAAAGCGTTTGTTGCTTCCTGGCCGCAATAAGGTTCAATCGTACCGGCGCCACCGGGATGCTGGGATAAATAGGTGCTGACGTTATAAACTTTGCCGCCGATTATCAGCCAGCAGTCGCTTAGTGTTTTGTGTTTACCAATTTCAGCCACATCCAAAACCAATTGCGTTTTGGTATTTGCTTCTTTGCTTGCCTGGCCGGCTGTCGGCACAGCCAAATTATTGCCGCCGACTAATTGCTGCTGCTGATTTTGATAAAAAACCAAACCGGCCGTCAACACAGCCGTGAAAACCGCCCAAAAAATAAACAAAGCAATGGTAACAAATTTTTTCATAAAAAATTAAAGCGCTCCCAATGAATTTGTTGCTTGGGAACTTTTAGTTTTAAAAACTGCTGACGCAGACCAACCATAAACGGTTCGGGCCCGCAAAGAAAAATGTCTTTATTAAGCACATCACCGCTTGAATAAACAATCGCCTCAACATTAATCCGCCCCTTGTCATTAGAACACCAGGCAAACACCCGAAAATTTTTATTATCTTTGGCGATCTCCATTAATTCTTTCAGCAGCACCGCCTCGGCTTGTTCGTTAACACAGTAATATAGATCAACTTTATGGCCGGACTTATTTAAATCTTTGGCCATGCTTACAAAAGGCGTAATACCCACGCCGCCGGCCAGCCAAATCTGCTGTTTGTGAACGGCCTGCCTATAAGAAAACTTGCCAAAAGGCCCTTCCACGCTTGCCAGTTCACCGGGCTGAAGCTTGGTCAGCTTTTCGGTATAATCACCGAGCGACTTAACAACCGGCTCCTCCGGTCCCGAGCAAATGGAAAAAGGATGGCTTTCAGTACTAAGGCCGCGACTCTTAAAACGAACAAAAACAAATTGGCCGGCCTGAAAAGACAAAGCTCGTCCCTGCGGTTCAAGCTTGATGGAAACAGTGTTTGAGCTGAGTGGCGTAACGGCCTTAACGATATAATCATAATCGCGATTTATATACTTATTAAAAAACGCCCGATAAGTGCCGACCAATAAACCCAATATAGCCAAGGCCAAAATATAAAATCTCAACCAAGGATCGCGGGCAATATCGCTGTAAATAAAAAATGAATGTAAAATCGCAAAGACAAACACCAGCACCATAAACTTATGGGAAATTTTCCAGTGCGGGTATTTAAGCTTGATGTAAAAAGTAAGCACCATTAAAAGAATCATCAATAGCAAAGCAATAACGCCGTAAACAACCGACAAATCATTGCCCAGCAAAAACAAAGCCGCCGACCTAACTGAAAAAGTTAAATACCTGAAGGCCAATAACAAGGGATGAAATAATAATAAAATAAAAGCGATGGCGCCGATTTTATGATGCTGGTCATAAACTCGATTTAAACCAAAAAACCAGCTATCCAAAAACCTAAATCGGCCGCTCAAAAGCAAGCTAATCGAAAACAAGGTCATGCCCACCAAACCGGTAAGTTGGCCAAGGCTGGTCATGGTGGCGCTCAGGTTGACAAAGCGCAAACTAAGCGATTCCAGCCGAACCCAATTTAACACCGGCAACAAAGCCAAAACATAAACAAGCACAAAAGCCAAGTATTTTTGGAAAAATTTATTCATATGCTTTATTATAGCTAAAAATAGAGAAATAAAGAACCACAAGCCTAAAGCCCCATCTAATTAATACGCTAAATTTAGCCCCGGCTTTCACTATTATTTAAACAAAATATAGCCGCCCAAAAACATAATAGCAATAGCCACAAGCTTTTGAATCAGAGTTTTTTTGGAAATGTTTTCCTTGCCCCACTTGGGAATAAAAAGAGTCAAAATAATACCATACAGCAAAACAATCAAAGGCTGAAAACCGTTAACCACATAAACCAAAGCCAAGGGCGCCAGCAAACTGGCAAAATTAGCCAGCAGTTTGGCGACAATATTGAGAGTTTCAGAAAAAATATTAATGCTAATAACCAGGCCTCGGCTTTTAGCTATCGTGGCAAAAAACTGCCGGCGATAAAGCGGCAGACAAATTAATAAAAACAAAGCAAAGGCAAAGCCGCCGACATATTCCCAAAAAGCCGTTCCCCAAAAATTTTCGTCCAAAGCGATAATTTTAAAAACCAAGCCATTAACCGCTATCATAAACGACGAAAGCAACATTAGCAAAAGCGGCTTTAATTTAAAATGTATCTTTTGACTGATATCCAAAGAAATAGCCAAAGCGCCGGCAATAATTAAAGCCGAGCCGACCAGTTCCGGGGCGGATAAATATTCTTTTAAAAAAACCAAAGCTAAAAAATAGCTAAAGACCGGAATAGTTTGATAGAGAGTGCTTACCCAAGATGCCTCCTCTTTTTCCAGAGCATAAAGATAAGGAATAAAAGCAGCCACCAACAAGGCTCCGTTAATTGCGATAACAACCGCCGACCATGGGGCAATAACAATTGAGGTAAAGTTAAACAGCAAAATTAGGAGACAAATAATAAATCCGGTTAAGCCGGTAAAAACAACCAAAGAACCAACACCCTTGCCGGTAAAATATTTGGTTACAATATATTTATCAATATGGTTGACGGCGGCCCACAGAGCTGGCGCCGCCAAAGCGATCCAAAACCAAGCCATAAATTTGCTTTATTATTAATATTTTCATTATAACAAAGCGGCAATAAAAAAAATATGACTGCCAAAATGGCGGCCATATTTTTTTGCGGGAGCAAATAAATGCTATTATAACTTATTTTAATTATTGAATAATAAAAGGATTTTTTATGCTCGGATCAAATGTTAATTGATTTAAATCGTTTTCAACTCTTCTTTTCAACTCTTCGACTGAGATACCATATTGTTGGCTGTAGACATAAAAAACATTACAAAAAAGCGCCTGGTTGTAATCAAAGCCGATAAGTTCCGAAACAGCTTTGACTATTTCCTCGGACTCGGCTTCAATCTCCACAAACGGATTTAGAAAGGGCCATTCATCAATAGTAATATCGGCTCCCCCCAATTGCCAGGCCTCACGCCTTGTTTCTTGAAAACTTTTTTCAAAACAGCCGGCGGCTAATAAAAATTCTTTTGCCAACTCAAAATCATCCACCTTTAAACAAAGCTCTTTCTGCTCATTAATGTTATTCGCTTTATCGGGTACGTTTTTATAACTCAGGGTTATCAATCCGCCCCCTTCATCCCTAACTCTAACCCAGGAAAATTCATTTTTGTCTGGCAAATAAAAATTACTTCTTCTCTGAAGTCTTTCCGGGTAAACCAAAACTGCACCAGCGTATAATAATTTTTCTCTTATCTGGTCTTTATCAACATTAATAAAAGTAGCCTCAAACTCAGTCCTCATATTGACAATAATTAATTATGGTGTTATTTTATTACATTAATTAAAATAGTTTTTTAAAAACAAGGGAGCACCAATTTGAAAAATATTTTTGTAGTAATTGACGGAGTAGATGGTTCCGGCAAAACAAGCGCTTGCAAATTTATAGAAAAAGAGCTTGGTTTTTGTTATTACAAGTCTCCTGGCGGTATATTTGCCGAGCTTAGCAAGCGATTAAATCCGAGTATCGGCGCGATAGATAAATATGAATTTTTTTACCGGGCGACACAAAATGATTCAATAATAATTAAAGAACAGCTCAAAACTTCTTCCGTAATTTGCGACCGATTTTACCCTTCCACCTATTCGTATCATGTTGCTATGAATCACGACATAGACGCCATTTACCGTAAAAGCGGTCAAATCGGCATTCTACAACCTGATTTTATTTTTATCCTAACAGCAAATTTTGAAATTCGCAATAAAAGGATAGTTGAACGGGCCAAGAATTCTAACATCAAAGAAAATATTTCTTTAGATCACTTAAATTACCTCAATAATGTTGACAAAGTATTTCAATCTCTCGGATTTCCCATTATTGATACCAGTAATTTAACGGTAAAAATGGTTGCTCAAAATATTATTGATTCTTTTAAAAATAAAACACCGCGCTAAAATACGTGGTGTTTTTGTTTATGCGGAGCGGACCCGCCTTCGTTTCGCTTCGCTCAACTACGGGCGGGCAGGCGGGACGGAGTTCCACCTTACCGGTGTATTAAAATAACCCCACGCAGGTGGGGTTATTTTAATATGCGGAGCGGACGGGACTCGGCTCCCGTCGCTAAGTCTCGCTTGCCTCGCTGACGCGAGTCTACGCTCACTAAGCGCGCCAGCCCGGCCTCGCTCCGTGCCTGACGGCACATGAGCTCCGGCTTTCGAGTCCCGTTCGTTTCGACTTCGGGCAAACAAAAAAACCTGACGCAGGTCAGGTTTTTTGTTTGTGCGGAGCGGACGGGACTCGAACCCGCGACCTCTGCCGTGACAGGGCAGCGTTCTAACCAGCTGAACTACCGCTCCATATTAGATTAAGCTTACTTATCTAAATGAAGTTTAAAATAAAGAACCAAACAAGAACCATCCACTGCTCGCCCGCCCGAAGCTTTAGCGAAGGAGGGCCGCTCCAATAATGGAGGCTTCTATTTAAGAAAAAAGATAACAATGGGTTCTTGTTATCACAAGCAATCATAAACTATATTATACGACTTGTCAAGTTTTTTTTGGCGCAATTTCCTTAATTATTTTCAATTTTAACTTAATATTTTTTTAAGCCGCGCCGAAACCGCTCGTTTAATTTTTTTATTAATATCTTTGCCGGCCAAAACTAAAAAATTATAATCAGACGGATAATTAACAAGTTCCATAAAGCCCAAACCTTTAACCGGCCGGCCGTCCATCTCGCCCGCAACCTCAATCGGACCCTCCCAATAATTAATCGTGCCAAAAATCATTTCTTGGTCGCGCGTCATGGCTTTGGTGGTAAGCTTTATTTTCTGTCCGGGCACAGTAATTTCCCAAGCCAGCGGATATTCGGCTTTAGTGTCTTGGCTTTTCCAAGCGGCTCGTCCCCGGCGCATTAAAACTTTTTTGCTGTGCCAAGCTTGGCCTTGGGCATTAATCAAATCAATCGCGTAATCTTTGCTCAGTCCATCATCATACTCAACACACATAATATCAGCGCCATTATCCAGCTTCAAAGAAAACCAAGTCCACTGATTTTTACTATAGGCAAGATCAGCCCATTGATGATCCATCCAGCCCCGGCCCTGAACTTCCAGCCACTTATTACTCACATTAATTTTCCCCTCAATTGCCAGGTCGGTTAATGAATAATAATAACTTTGGCGGCCGCAAATATTAATCAGGCCCTGACCGCTTTCCAAGAGAGGTTTTTTTTGCGCCTTGAGCAGCAAATCAAACTTAGCTGTTTTTAAATGAAATTTTTGAGCCTCGGTTTCGGCCAATTCACAATTAATATAGCCGCCGGCCGTAATTGGGTCAAAATAATTGGCATACAACAAAGGCCGGGCAAAACTGTCGCGCGACAGCAAAGACAAGGCTTGGACTTCCTTAAAAATTTTTTGTTTGCCAATATCAGCCAGCATGGAATGGGCAAAATAAATATAAGGGCTGTCTATAAATCTTTTTAAGGGCAATTTAAAAAACGGCAATTTAATTCTTTGCCAGTCAGCCTTAAACAGGCAGTCCATAAAAGCGTAGCGTCCCCCGGCCGCGTCTGTTAAGTGGCCATTAAAATACCACCATTCAATAATGCTCTTGTGCGGCAAGCTGTCGGCTGGAAATTGAACCGGTTTGAATTTCATATTTAATAAATAACCGCTCGCCAACCCAAACAACTTTAGGTCGGCGAGCGGTTAGCCAAAAACTTTAGCTAACCTATTTTATAACTATTTTTTTGCCATCTTGCCTGATGTTGCCAACAAATAAATAGCGGACAAACCGACCAAGATGTAGACCAAACGAGCCAGCATGGTCATGACTCCGAAGATGGTCGCCACCAAATCAAAATCAAAAACGCCAATCAAACCCCAATTGAGAGCGCCAATAATCACTAAGATAAAGGCGATCCAATCCATAGCGTTCATTTTCATAAATTTTTACCCCGTTGAATAAGGTTCCCGCTCTCGGCGGGAAATTCAACTGGGTGAATTTATTTTTCAAATAAACAAACTCCGACCTTTAATTAGTTTGTTTTAGAATTGTTTATTATTTTTAATTTTCCTCCCAACCAAACAAAGAACGGGCCGCTAACCGCCAGCGCCACGGGGTACCAGTGGTTGCCCAGACTCCAGCCATTAATCGCGCCGGCCACGCCGCCTATCGCGCCAAGCGCCATCAAGACAACAATGTGCCGCCAAGGCTTATTCGGCGCCAAGCTGGCCGTAAGATAGCCGCCGACGATTGTATAAAAACTGCGATAAGCAAGCGCCGAGGCCAGCATCCAAACAGTATAAGCGCCGGCATTAGCTGTTGGCGGAAAAATTTTAAATGTTTCCAAAACAAAGTCCGTTGCCACTGACAACAAAGCAACA
>JAKAEX010000014.1 GCA_021819805.1 bacterium
GATCGGCAAGGTTTATGTTTGCGACCATAATTTTTAAATAATGGTTGCCAACGGTAAGAAATAGTTTTTAAAATAATGGGAGGGGCCAATGGGTCAAAAAAAGATTATCGCAAAAATATTGGCAGAGTTTTCCAAAGCTTTAAAAAATGGCAAAGATTCAAAACATTACTTTATTAAAAACCATAAAGATAGTAATGATAACGAGGATTTGCTGTATCTGACGGCTTGGACAAGCTTCTATGTTGCTTTAAGAAAGCACGGAGTTGAGCTGGAGCATTTCGGTTTGCCCAAAGAAACGCCAACCGGACAAATGAGTCAATATTTTGAAGAGAACTTCTTAGATCGCATTGATGTAGTTGAAGTTATCAAAGATAAAAATTACGCCAAGGAAATAGCTAAAGAGATTATTAACAAAAAATTGTAGAACCTTTAATAAAACAGCCACCTGCTTGCGGGTGGTTTTTTATTTTTAAAACCGCCCCAATGAGTATCGGGACGGCTTTAATAAAAGCTTAGTTAACGCTGAGCAGAATCTTGTCGCGGGCGTCCAGAGTGATAGCCACTTTGTCGCCATCTTTGATTTTGCCTTCAATAATTTCCATGGCCAATTCGTCCAAAATCAGTTCCTGAATTTTTCGTTTGAGCGGGCGAGCGCCAAAAGTTTTGTCGTAGCCCTTGGCCGCCAGCATGGTTTTAACTTTTTGGGCGATTTTAATTTTAATATCCTTGTTTTTGAGCCTAATTTCAACCTTGGCCAATTCCAAATCAACAATTTTCATCAGCTCTTCTTCACTCAAACTCTTGAAGATAACAATTTCGTCAATGCGGTTCAAAAACTCCAGCTTGAAATTATGCCGTAAAATTTTATCCAACTTATCTTTAATTTCATTTTCCAAACGGAGATTTACCTGTCGGTGGTCGCTCATATCGGAAAAACCGATGGTGCTTTCCTGGATAACTTCATTGCCCAAATTGGAAGTCATAATGACAATGGTATTTTTAAAGTTAACCGTTCGGCCCTTGGAGTCGGTTAATTGGCCGTCGTCCAAAATCTGTAAGAGGATGTTAAAGACTTCCGGATGAGCTTTTTCAATTTCATCAAACAAAATAACAGCGTAGGGTTTGCGTCTGATTTTTTCGGTTAACTGGCCGCCATCATCATGGCCGACATAGCCGGGAGGGGAGCCGATTAATTTAGCCACAGCATGCTTTTCCATAAACTCGCTCATATCAACCCTGACCAGCGCGTTTTGGTCGTTAAACATAAACTCGGCCAAGGCTTTGGCCAATTCGGTTTTGCCAACACCGGTCGGACCGACAAACATAAATGAACCGATGGGTTTTTTCTCTTCGTTAATGCCGGCGCGAGAGCGGCGGATGGCGTTAGCCACTGCCTTGATAGCGTTAGGCTGGCCGATAATTTTTTGATTTAAAACTTCTTCCAAGCGAGCCAATTTTTTGGCTTCCGACTCCAGCATTTTAACGGCCGGGATGCCGGTCCACTTGGCAATAACCTTGGCAATATCTTCGGCCGAGACTTCTTCCTTAAGAATGCGCTGACCCTGGCTTTGCACCTTAATCAGCTCGGCTTCCTTATTTTTGATAATTTTTTCCAGTTCCGGTAATTGGCCATAGCGGATTTCCGCCACCTTAGCCAAGTCATCGCCTGAGCGCTGAATAATTTCCGCCTGCGCTTTTAATTTGTCCATCTCTTTTTTTGCCGCGCGAATAGCGGCGATAATGGTTTTTTCATTTTTCCAATGCAATTCCAGCTGATGAGCTTCTTCCTGGACTAAGGCCAATTTTTTGTTGATATTTCTTAATTTGGCTTGAGCTTTTTTGGCGCTCAAATCATCGCTGGCTTGCTTGGTTTCTTGCTCTAAAGCGACCTTGGCAATTTCCAAACGCCTGACTTCTCGTTTTAAACTATCCAACTCATCGGGCGAGGAATCAATCTCCATGCGCAAGCTGGAAGCCGCTTCATCCATTAAATCAACCGCCTTATCCGGCAGCCAGCGATCGCTGATGTAGCGATGTGATAATTTAACCGCCGCCACAATCGCTTCGTCGGTAATTTTAACGCCGTGGTGGACTTCGTATTTTTCCTTGATGCCGCGCATAATATCAACCGCGTCTTCCACACTCGGCTCATTAACCGTAATCGGCTGGAAGCGACGTTCCAGGGCTGAATCTTTTTCAATATATTTTTGATATTCTTTGGTGGTGGTGGCGCCAATCGTCACAATTTCACCGCGCGACAAAGCCGGCTTCAACATATTGGAAGCGTCCATAGAGCCTTCAGAAGCGCCGGCGCCGACAATCGTGTGAAGCTCGTCAATAAATAATAAAATTTTGCCGTCAGCGGCTTTAATTTCTTTAATGACGGCTTTTAAGCGGTCTTCAAACTCGCCGCGGAATTTGGTGCCGGCAATTAAAGCGCCCAAATCCAAACTGATTAAGCGCTTGTCTTTTAAAGTTTCCGGCACGTCGCCGGCAATAATTCTTTGGGCTAAGCCTTCCACAATGGCGGTTTTGCCGGTGCCGGCTTCGCCGATTAAGACCGGATTATTTTTTAGGCGGCGGCTCAAGACTTGCATAACGCGCCTAATTTCTTCATCGCGGCCGATAACCGGATCAAGCTTGCCGTTTTTAGCCAGTTCGGTTAAATCAATCGTGTATTTATCCAAAACGCGGAAACGCGCTTCCGGCGTGGGCGAGTCAATCACTTGATTGCCGCGCAAGTCTTTTAAAATCAATAAAGTTTTGGCGTAGTCCAAATTCAAGTCGTGTAAAATTTCTTGGGCGCGCGAACGAGTTTGTAGCACCGCCAAGAAGATGTGTTCGGTGGAAATAAATTCATCGCCCATTTTGCTGGCTTCTTGATGAGAGCGTTCAACCACTTCGGCCATTTCCGCCGTCCCTTGGACCATGCCCATAGTCATAGACACCTGGACCTTGGGGATTTTTTCAATCTCCACTTCGGCTTTTTCCAAAGCCACCTCCGGATCAATTTGTTGTTTTTCCAAAATAGACCGCACCAAACTTTCCGGCTGTTCAATTAAAGCCACCAAGAGATGGAGGGCGTTAATATGCTGTTGGCCATATTCCTGGGCAATAACTTGCGCGTTGACTATGGCTTCCTGCGACTTATGTGTAAATTTATCTAACATATATTTTAAGCTAAGGGCTATGAGCCAAAAGCTGTTATTAGCACTCTTTTGAGTTGATTGCTAAAATTATATAATAGCGGTTTTTAACTGTCAACCGGTTTTAGCAAAAAAATAAAAACCTTCTGTGATAGAAGGCCTTTAAAATTTAGGGAGTCTTAGTAGTTTTAGTGATTTTTAAAAAATCAGGAATTAGGTAATCGTTCGTTTCAGTTACATCAAGTATTTTTTCATTTTTAAGGAAGTAATATGGCACAAACCATAAACTGGAAAACATCTGTTAAGCACAGACGAGCAATCACGGACTTTTAAGACTCCCATCTATATTAATAAAACCTATGAAAAAAGAACCATTATTATTATATGATAAATAAAAACCGCTGTCAAACGCTTGAAAAATAGCCCTTTCTGTGGTAGTTTAAAGACATATGAAGGCCAAATTTATTAAGATTTTAGGGGTCAAGGTTTCTCTGCTTAAGCGAGAGGCGATTATGAAAGAGATTGAAGCCTTGGTTGAGGGTGAGAAGAAATATCTAATTACCACGCCCAACCCTGAATTTTTACTGGAATCTCGCAAAGACGAAGAATTTTTGCATATTTTAAATAAGGCCAGCCTGGCTTTGCCGGATGGCTTTGGTTTGAAATTGGCCGGCTGGTTTAAGGGTGTTAATTTAGAGCGCTTTACCGGCGCTGATTTATGCAAAAAGCTTCTGAGTTTGGCCGCCAGCAAACATTGGCCGGTGGCGGTTATTAATTGGCATGCCGGTCTGTCTGGTAAAGACGATATCGCGCAAACGCTTAAACGGCTTTATCCCGAACTTAAATTTTTAATCAAAGACGAACGCCGCGGCGATTATGTTTTTGATATTAGCGACTTAAAACATTTTCAGCCGAAAATTATTTTCTCAACCTTAGGCGCGCCCTATCAAGAAAAATTATTAATCCGCTTATTGCCTCGCACCAGCGCCAAACTGGGCATCGGCGTCGGCGGCAGTTTTGATTATCTGACCGGCAAAGCTCAGCGCGCGCCAAAATTATTACGCAGCCTTGGCCTGGAGTGGCTCTGGCGGCTGGCTTTGGCGCCACGCAAACGACTCAGGCGGATTTATCGAGCGGTGGCCATCTTTCCTTTGGTTTTTTTCAAAGAAGAAGTTTTTCGCCGAATTTTTTACCGGCCCAATGTTGTCGGCTGGCTGTTTAAGGATGATGAGGTTCTGCTGGTTGACGCCAATGAAGGTGATGACGAGCACCACTGGAAACTGCCTTCGGGCGGCGTTGAGGCTGATGAAGGCAAACAGGAAGCCCTGATGCGCGAAATGGCCGAAGAGCTGGGCACGGTTGATTTTGAAATCTTGAAGCAATTTGATAATATTTATAAATACAAGTGGCCGGCCGAATACCGTCTGGGCTATAAAGGCCAGCGACAAACCCTGTTTATTTTAAAATACAACGGCCGCAAGAATGTCATTAACTTGTCCAATGAAAATAAAGGCTTCAAGTGGGTTAAGATTACTGATCTGCTAAATGAAACTGAACCAATTCGTCGCGGCGCTTATGCTTTGTATTTACAAAAATTTAAAGAAACAGTCGATAATTTTAAAAATTAACAATTATGAACAACATCAGATTAAGACTCGCGCCATCGCCAACCGGTTTTTTGCATTTGGGCAATTTACGCACCGCTTTGTTCGGCTTTTTGCTGGCCAAATCAATGGGCGGCAAGTTTATCTTGCGCATTGAAGATACTGATCAAAAGCGAGAAGTTGAGGGCGCGGTTGATAGTTTGCTTAATATTTTAAAATGGGTTGGCATAACTTTTGATGAAGGCCCGCATATTGGCGGTGACTATGGTCCTTATATCCAAAGCCAGCGCTTAGATATTTATAAAAAACAGGCGGACGAACTTTTGGCTAAAGGCGGGGCTTATCGCTGTTTTTGTTCGTCAGAACGTTTGGCCAAGATGCGTGAGGAACAAACAGCCGCCAAACAACCGCCGCGTTATGATCGCACTTGCCGTAATTTGAGCCCAGCGGATATTGAAGCTAAATTAACTAATAATGAACCCTTTGTTATTCGCCAAGCCATGCCGCTTGAGGGCGAGGTTAAAGTTATTGATGAATTAAGGGGCGAAATTATATTTAAAGTTGCCGATTTGGAAGATCATGTTTTGCTTAAATCAGACGGCGTGCCGACTTATCAATTGGCCAGCGTCGTTGATGACCACTTAATGAAAATCAGTCACGTGACGAGAGGCGATGAATGGCTGCCATCATTTCCAAAAAATGTTTTGCTTTACCAAGCCTTTGGCTGGGAAGTGCCAAAATTCATTCATCTGCCTTTGATTTTAAACAAGACCGGCGGAAAATTAAGCAAACGCCAGGGCGATGTTTTTGTGGAGGACTATAAGACACGAGGCT
The DNA here is from genome assembly GCA_021819805.1 of bacterium. Lineage (GTDB taxonomy): Bacteria > Patescibacteriota > Patescibacteriia > Patescibacteriales > Patescibacteriaceae > JAKAEX01. Next base: position 5,585 of record JAKAEX010000014.1, read on the forward strand.
ATTTGCCGGAAGCGCTGATTAATTTTTGCGCTATGCTCGGCTGGCATCCTAAGACCGATAAAGAAATATTTACTTTAGCCGAGCTGGAAAAAGAATTTAATATTGAAGGTTTGGGCGCTTCACCGGCTGTTTTTGATGAGGAAAAATTGGATTTTTACAACGGCCATTACATTAGACAAACAAACATAGAAAAATTAACTGAATTAATTTTGCCCTACTTAGTTGAATCTAATTTTATTGAAAGAATTACGAATTATGATTTAAGAATTAAGAAAACAGCCAAAACAATTTCGTTGGATTATATAAAAGCCATTGTTGCTTTAGAACAAGAACGATTAAAAAATTTATCAGAAATCAAGGATAGGGTTAGTTATTTTTTTGAGGAGCCTGATTATGAGGCTGATTTATTAATTTGGAAAGGCCTAAGCCGCGCCCAAGTTAAAAATAATTTAAGCGAATTGAAGGACAAACTTGAATCTTTGCCTGACTTTAACCAGCTTGAAACCGCCACCCTTGCTTGGCTTAAAGATTCGGGCAAAAAAAATGGCGATTATCTTTGGCCGATGCGCGTCGCTCTAACCGGTCTCAAGGCCAGCCCGGGCCCCTTTGAAGTGGCGTTGGTGCTGGGCAAAGACCAAGTAATTTCCAGACTTAAAACCGCCATCGCCAAACTTTAAATAAAAATAGAGCGCCGGTTGCTCAAACCGGCGCTTTTTTGTTATAATAATATATAATGAATGGTCTGAAAATAAAATTGACTATGCTTGTGCTTGCCGCGCTGGTTGTCGGCGGTTTTGGCGTAGCCGCGGCCTGGGGCAGTTTTAAACAGCTTGATTTAACTAAGCCGACCGGCGGCGATAGCGAGCCGACCGAAGAAATCAATACGCTCAATCAAGACATCGCCAAGAAAAAGCAGGCGATTGAAGATTTGAAGCAAAAACAAGAAGCCTACCAGCGAGCCATTGCCGAAAAACAAGCTGAGAAAGCCGACTTAAAAAATCAGTTGGCGATTTTTGATAATCGTTTGGCTTCCTTAGAAACCAGTCTGGAAAAAATTCAGCTCAACATTGAAGAAACCCAGCTGGAAATTAAAAAATTAGATTTGGAAATTACCACCAAAGAAGACGAAATCAAAAAAGAAAAAGAACAAATTGCCGTGGCCTTGAGCTTGCTCTATAAAGAAGGGGATAAGAGTGATATTGAAATCATGCTAACCAAAGACAACTTTGTTCAGTATATTGATCAAATCAAACACCTCAAAGATTTGAATAATGGCATTATTGAAAGCTTGGATAATTTAAAAGCCAAGCAAGCTTCTTTGGAAACGGATCGCAGCGACTTAAAAGACAAGCAAGACAGCTTGCTTAAATTGCAGGCCGAGTTAAGCAGCAGCCAAGAAGATGTTAAAACCGAAAAGGGCGCCAAAGAAATTATCTTAAGCCAAACCAACGCTTCGGAAGCCGAATACCAAAGACTCTTGGCACAAGCCAAACGCGAACAACAAAATGCTTCAGCCGATATTGCCAACATGGAAAAGGTTGTCAGACAGCGCTTGGCCAAGAACCAAAAGTTTAACGAATTGGACACAACCGGCGAAGGCTTTATCTGGCCGGTGCCCAAGAATACCATCACGGCGTATTTTCATGATCCTGATTATCCGTTTAGACAAGTCTTTGAACATCCGGCCGTTGATATCAAAGCCGGGCAGGGGACGCCGGTTCGCGCCGCTTCGGCCGGCTACGTGGCGCGCGTTAAGGACGGCGGCATGAAAGGTTATAGTTATATTATGTTGGTCCACAACGACGGCTTATCAAGCGTCTACGGCCACGTGAGTGTCATCAGCGTCAATGAAGAAGACTATGTCAACCAAGGCCAAATAATCGGTATGTCGGGCGGTATGCCCGGCACACGCGGCGCCGGCAACTTAACCACCGGCCCACACCTTCATTTTGAAGTTCGTTTAAATGGCATTCCGGTTAATCCTTTGGATTATTTAAATTAATTTGATATAATAAAAAGGACAATAATTTTTTAAAACTTATGCCCAAGAAAAAAGCTAAAGCAACAAGCTACTCTCCAAAAGAAAAATTAATTATGGCGGTAGCCATTGCTGTAATGGCTGGTAGCTTTACTATCATCGGCGTTAAAGCGGCTGACAGTCTAAGCTATGCGCCCAAGTCTCCTTTAACCGCTGCTGATAATACCATAACAGTTAACCCGGCTGGCCCAGCTGACATCGGCACTGTGCCAACCAACCAAACAGCCACACAAAACGCTGGCAGTGGGGGAGGCTGTGGTAAATCAAAAGATGGCCTAAATTGCACCGGCCAATGCAACTGCGGACAGGACGAATATGGCATAACTTATTACCGTGATTGCCGACCGGTTAATATGTATAAAGGCCCGGCTGCCGGCTGTGAATGCCCAGAGGGCTGTACTGCTGCTAATCTAAATACTCCAACTCTGCAAACCAAATAATAAGCCAAAAACAAACACTAAAACCGCCTAAGAGGCGGTTTTTTTGTCTTATTTTAGCTATTTTTAGTATTATTCTTGACATTTTGTCTTAAATATGATATAATATTAAAATATAAATTGGACATTTAAATAATTATATAAACATTAAAAGGAGCCAGAAATGGAACAGCAGTCAGCAGGAACAGCCAATGAATTAAGAGTTTTAGAAAACTGCATAAAGCGAGTCATAAACAATGACACAAGTTTTCAAGAAAGAGAAAAGTTAATGGTATTATCAAATACCATTGCAAATAGAAAAAAAGAGGGTAGAAACCACCTGCAATTATTTGCTCTATTTCTGGAAACTTGCAAGAACGCTGCTAATAATTCAGCCGACAGAGCTTATATTAGCCAGTACTGTGAAAAAATTAAGGTTATAATTAATAACCCGGATAATTTTCGCAGACACACAGAACACTACAAAAGCTTGGCAAGCGAAGTTATAAGATCCAAGTATCTGTCTGAAAAGACTTATAGAACAGGTGTTTGTCTTGATGACAGAGCCTAAAGGGCTCAAAAATTTAAAAAGCCGTTGGTAAATACTAACGGCTTTTCTTTTTGACAAAAATAGCTAAAAATGATATTGTAAAAAACTTAAAAAGTAAATAAAGTCCTTTACATAATAAACAGGGGAGGCCAAATGCTCTCAATCGAGCAAATATTGACGATCTTCTTAAAAAACTCAAGCAATGAAGAGCTGGCGATCATGATAAAACAATTCATGTCTTGCCAGGAGAAATTAGAACAGGTCTTAGTTAGCCGCTATGCCTATCTGCAGGAGGCGATTAGCTTTGCTAAGTATTTGAGCTTGCCGGAGGTGGCTGATTTTTGCAGTAAACGGCTTGATCTGCTGGTTGATAAATATTGTGAGCTGGCTAAGCTGAGCGGTAAAAACAGCGCGCCAATGAGTTTGTATCTTAGTGGCATGATCGATGTCTCAAGTGTGGCATTAGACGTAATCAATCGTGATAGCTTTGCTTTTTATGGCTTGTATTATCATCATTATATGTCGCTGATTTTTGGGAAGCTGGCGATAGATGGTCTTTATTTAAAAGAAGACAGCTATCGTCTGCAAAAACTTGATTTTCTAATTAAGCAAGTGACAGAGGATGAAGGAATGCTGCACCATGAATTTATTGCCTTTCTTAATTTAATTGGTAGAGAATATTAAAGTTAAAAGACTGCTTAAAATAAGCAGTCTTTCTTTTTTTATTTGTCATCCCGAGCCGCGCCGAGGGATCCCTTCGAGGTGGTTAAATCTTAAAATATTGGTATTGCTAATATTAATATCGGAGGGATTCCTCACTCCCGCCCGCCTCGCTTTGCGAAGCATTGCGGGCAGGTCGTTCGGAATGACAATAATTGAAAGGTTTGACAAATATTTAATTAAGTATAAGAATAACGGCAAATAGAACTTTAATTTTTTAACCAACCAAGAGGGGATTAAGATGGAAAAAAAAGAAGAAGGCTGGGGTAGATACATTATTAAGCTCCTGGTTTTGATAATTATCATCGTGGCGGTTGTGTATTTGGGCAGTCTTGCCGGTTTCTGGCTCTTTACTTTGGAAATGTCAGGCTTTACGCAAGGGGAGTGGCGATGGTTAGCTTTTCCCCATAAGCTGCCAGAGCTGGCTTTGGGCTTTATTATGTTCCTTTTCAACCTTATCATTGCCGCCGTACTGATTTTTATTTTTTATATTATCAGTAAGGAGCTGATTGGTCCGCTAACAAAATATTTGTGGCAGAGGATAAGAGGACAGTCTAAGCCGGCGTCTAAAAAATTATAAAATAAAAAAGGGGAGCAGTCATTGCTTCCTTTTTATTATAAAGATAGTGTGTCGCACAATATAACTTAAACGACACTAAGCCTCAAGGTATTAGGGTTCGTCTTGGTTTCAAATAAACCTTGCCCTACCTGCCTTTTAGCTCCTTTTAGCTATCGCGCCACCCCGGCTATGATGTTCTTAATGCTCATCCCGGCTATCTTTACCTCCGGCGTGAACAACAAAGAAATTTTTACTCCCAGCAAAAAAAATCCCACCATGGTGATTAACAGCACCACAATTGCCAGAAAAAAAATGAGCTTAAATACTTGTTCTTGATCCATATGTTCCTCTCTCCTCCTTTAAGTTGGAGATGTTATGTGTCGCAAAATAAAATGTGATTTATTTTATTATTTGTCATCGCGAGCGCAACGAAGTGAAGCGTCGCGATCTCTACTCTATTCTAATCTAAACTCGCAGGGATTGCCACGTCGTCGCCCTAATAGCCATCAGGGCTCCTCCTCGCAATGACAATGAACTACTGGTAGAATATTCGGTCGCCATATCTCAAGTCAATGTAGGACTTGGAGTTGAAGGTCTTGCCGTCGCTTAATTCTATGCGGCGAAGGGTTTCCAGCTTAACCAGCTGCTTATCAACCGACTCCTCGGTGTTAAATTTGATAATCGGGCCATTAGTAATCTGAATCTTAATTGTGTTCAATTCATCATCAATAAAAATTTGTCTTTCGGTCAAGCCTTTAATTTTTTCATTAAAGGCGCGGTTAAGATTGTCGGCGAAGCTTAAATATTTTTCCTCAATTTTTATCTGTCTCCCCTCCTTGCGGGCCCGGCCGCGGTTATAAACGACGGCCACATTTTTCGCGACATCATCTTTTTGCATAATAATATCGCCCTGGTAGTTGATATAATAAAATTTATTATCTTCCTGCCAGGCCAGGCCGTAATCCCTTTCTTTAAACTTAATGACCAAGGTGTGGGGCAATCTGATTTTTATCTTTAAATTATCAAGATAATATTTTTCTTCAATTGTGTTGGCTAATTTCTTTTTATCAAACAGCCATAAGTTGTCAGCCGGCAGAACTTGATTGGTTTTGGCTTGATCCCAGGCCATTGTTTCCAAGTCCTGGCTGGAAAAATTTCTGGCGAAATCAACTTGAACTTTTTCCAAACGAAAATTAGCTGACAGAAACAGCCAATAGCCCAAAGCGCCAAAGATGATAATTATGGCCGCCCCCAAGAAATAATATTTTTTAGGCAAACCAGTATTTTTTTGTTTGCTCAAATTTCTATTTTGAGTATAGGCGTGTCTTAGCTTAATTGAATGCCTGGGTTTGTAGGAATACATGCTTTTATTCAGAATTAAGATTTAGGAATTAGGAATTAAGAACGTTTATTAACTTCTTAAATCTTAAATCAAAACGATTGTTAATCAGTTGATGCTTTTAGTAGAAACAATAGGTCAAAATTAGCAACAGCTTTCAGAGGCATTCTTAAATCATCTAATTTTTAGCTAACTAATTTTTTTGAATGACAAATACTTTCTCAATACTTTGGGTACAATGATGGTGCCGTCGGCTTGCTGATAGTTTTCTAAAATGGCCACCAAGGCGCGCGAGGCCGCCACGCCGGTGCCGTTTAAGGTATGAACAAAGGCTTTGTTGCCATCGTGGTCGGTGTAGCGGATATTCAAGCCTCTGGCCTGATAATCGGTGCAGTTGGAGCAAGAAGTAATTTCCGCCCAGTCGCCTTGTTTGTTTTCTTTGTTCGGCTTGGCGGGCAACCAAGCTTCCAAATCAAAGGTACGAGAACTCGGGTTGCCCAAGTCGGCCGTGCAGTGGTCAACCACGCGAAAAGGAATGCCCAAGCCTCGCCAAATCTCCTCTTCAATTTTTAAAATTTCATAGTGATAAATATCGCTGTCTTCCGGCCGGCAATAAATAAACATCTCAACTTTATTAAATTGATGGACACGGAACAAACCCTTGGAGAACTTAGAATAACTGCCGGCTTCGGTTCTAAAGCACGGCGTCATGGCGACATAACGCAAAGGCAGTTTGGCGCCATCTAATATTTCCTCGGCGTGATAAGCGCCTAAAGTAATCTCGGCCGTGCCAATCAAGCTTAATTCATCATTGGCAATATTATAGACCTGGGTTGATTCGCCCCGCGGATTAAAACCTAAGCGTTCAATCAAGTCGCGGTTAGCCAAATATGGTGTAGCTAAGAGCTGATAGCCGTGTTTTTTAATGATATCCAGCGCGTAAGCGATAATCGCTTGCTCCAATTCGGCCAGCTGGCCTTTTAGATAATAAAATTTGGCGCCGGCAATCTTAGCGGCGCGTTCCAAATCAATTAAGCCCAAGTTTTGCGCCAATTCCAAATGGTCTTTCGGTTCAAAGGAAAATTTGCCTACTTTGCCGATTTCTTCCAAGACCGGATTGTCGTCTTCATTGTCGCTTACCTTAACATCTTTGTGTGTCATGTTGGGCACAGCCAAGAGCAAGGGCTCCAGCGCCTCTTCCACCGCCTTCAACTCCCCTTCTTTAATCTGAATTTGATTGCCCACCTCTTTCATCTTGGCAATTTCTTCGTCGCTTGGTTTGGTGTGTGATTTTTTGTTTCTCTCCCCTCTTAAGGTTTGTATTTCTCCAATTAAAGCGCGCCTGGAATCGTCCAGTTCCAATAATTTATCAATATCAACCTCAGCCTGCCGATTTTGGCAGTTTTGTTTAACTTCCTCCCTGTGCTCGCGAATGAATTTGATGTCTAACATACTTTTATAAGCCAATTTCTTTAGCGATGCTTTTGATGGCTTTTAAGCTTAATTCCAAGAAGGCTGTTAAGGTAATGTCGGCCAGTTCGCACTCGGCGATTATATTTCGGTCGCAGTTGGCGGCAAAGCCCTTGGTCTTATATTTTTTTTCCAAACTGGCTAATTCAACTTCGGCTAATTTTTTGTCAGGCCGCACCAAGGCGGTGGCGACAATCAAGCCGGTAACGGTTTCAGCCGCGGCCAAGAGATGCTCCAGCGGCGTCGAGCGTTTTTTATCAAAATAAGCCGGACATTGCGGCGAGCCATAGGTGTGGGAAATTATGGTGTTAATTAAAAATTGGCTGCCACCGGCGTTTTTTAGAATCTCCACCGCTTTAACGCAGTGATGTTTTGGATCGTGCTTAGTTTCTTCCCAGTCAATGTCGTGCAACAGGCCGATAATCCCCCACTCCTCTTCATTGGCGCCAAAATGTTTGGCCAAAGCGCGCATAACGGCTTCAGTTTCCAGGGAGTGGTATAAAGTATGGACGTCGCGG
>JAKAEX010000079.1 GCA_021819805.1 bacterium
ATAAACCGTGACAACTAAAAATTCCGGCTTCAGGCGCTTGCCGTGGCAAGTTGGACAATCCAGTTCTTGCATGTAGGCCTCAATTTCTCGGCGGATATAATCAGATTCGGTTTCGCGGTAGCGGCGGTCAAGATTAGGAATGACGCCTTCAAAGTTATCGGCGCCATAAAGCACGACTTCCAGCTGGCGAGCATTTAAATCTTTAATCGGGGTATTGAGGTCAAAGCCATAACGGCCGGCGATTTCGCCCAAAGACTTTAAGCGCCAAACTTGGCCGTTGATATTATTATGAACCCAAGGCTTAACCGCGCCTTGAGCCAGGGTTAAGCGTTTGTTTAAAATCAAATCAGGATCAATTTCCAGCTTGTGGCCGAGGCCGTCGCAATCCGGACAAGCGCCGTGGGGCGAGTTGAAAGAAAAGTGGCGCGGCTCTAACTTCGGCAAGCTGATGCCGCAAGTCGGACAAGCCAAGAGGCGGGAAAATATTTTTGGCTGAGCTTTATCTTTAATCGGTAAAATGGAAATAATATCATTGCCCAAGTCCAAGCCTTTTTCCACGCTGTCGGTTAAGCGGGAAACAGCATCTTTGCTTTGGCTTACTTTAAGTCGGTCAATGACAATTTCCAAGTTGTGTTTTTTATTTTTATCAACCACCAAGTCCTCAAATTCTTCCAAGCTGTAAAGTTCGCCGTCAAAGCGCAAGCGCGAAAAGCCGGCGCGAATAACGCCCGAGATAACGCCTTTGTGCTCGCCTTTTTTGTCTTGAATAATCGGCGCCAAAACTAAAAGTTCTTGGTCCAAATAATTTTTTAAGAGATGGTCAATAATTTCATCAAGCGAGTAGGGTTTGATGGGGTTGTCGCAGTTGGGGCAATGTGGCACGCCGACGCGGGCGAACAGCAAGCGCAGGTAATCATAAATTTCGGTGACTGTGCCAACAGTGGAGCGGGGATTGGCAGAGGTTGATTTTTGGTCAATGGAAATAGCGGGCGATAAGCCTTCAATCAAGTCAACATCCGGTTTGTCGGACAAACCGACAAATTGGCGGGCATAAGCCGATAAAGACTCAACATAACGGCGCTGGCCTTCGGCGTAAATAGTATCAAACGCCAAAGACGACTTGCCCGAGCCGGACAAGCCTGTGATGACGACTAATTTATCGCGTGGAATGTCCAAATCAACATTTTTCAGATTATGGACGCGCGCCCCGCGGATTTTTATGAAATTGTGGTTGCCGTTGGCCATATGATTAAGATTTAATCCCAAGTAGTATAAAGCTTTTTTTTGTCTTTGGCAAGGCTTTGGGGTATTAAAAAAGAACCGCGGGCGGTTCTTTTGGTTATAAAACATTATCTGGTAATTTTGTTAGGAGCTTGTTGTATTCCCCTTTGGTTAGTAAAACGGGGGATTTTTCAGGGAGCTGTAGATGTTCAAACTTAAGAAAAGTTTTTAGGTAGATAATTTTGTCCACCTCATCTTTCTTTAGTTCTAAAGAGTTGAAAGACTTAAAGAGGATGCGTTTTTTTAAATCACCGGCATAGCGAAAAAATAAACGATCTTTGTCTGTCTCGGCAACTGAGGCGGCGATCAGAAACATTTTATCCTCATCTAATCCCAGCTCTTTTTCAAAGAGAATTTTTTTATCGCAGCAATCTTTGACAAAGCCTTTGATTGCCATTACTTCAAGCACGTTAAATTGTGATTTGTGCCGGTTAATGTAGTGAAAGAGGTTCTTAACCTTTTCAGTTAAGTCGGCTCTGCTTAATTCGAGCCATTTTTCATTTGGCTTTGTGTCCATTGGTAGCTCCGGTTAATGTACAAAATTTTTTATAATCATATTTACTTTTGCAGTCTCTGTCAAGTTGACTTTTATCTTAAATTAGGCTATAAAAACAATGATAAATACTTAAGATAGAAATATCTAAAAGTTTATAAAACTAAGGCCGGCTGAGCTGATCTTAGTTTTATAAACTTTTTACTTTGCCTTTTATGTCCAAAACCAAAGACTTTATTATTGAAGAGTTGAAACGGCAAATTGCCGATTTTAAAGTTGAACCCAGCGAACAAACCTTCGGCTTGGTGGTTCAAGTCGGCGACGGCATCGCCAAAATTTCCGGTTTGCGCAGCGTGATGATGAGCGAAATGCTTGAATTTCAAGGCGATGGCGGCTCCGTTTTTGGCGTGGTGCTCAACCTGGAAGACGATTTGGTTGGCGCCGTGGTTTTAGGCGATTACAGTTCAATTAGAGAAGGCGACAAGGTGGTCGCTTTGAATAGAATTTTAGAAGTGCCGGCCGGCGACGGTTTAATCGGCCGAGTGGTTAATCCTTTGGGCGAAGTTTTGGACGGCAAAGGCGAAATTAAGGCTGAGGCTTTTGTGCCGGTGGAAAAAATCGCGCCCGGCGTTATTACTCGCCAAGGCGTCACTCAGCCGGTGCAGACCGGCATTAAAGCCGTTGATGCCATGGTGCCAATCGGCCGCGGTCAGCGCGAATTGATTATCGGCGACCGCCAGACCGGTAAAACAGCCATCGCTATTGATACGATTATTAATCAGCGCGGCCAGAAAATGAAATGCATTTATGTGGCTATCGGCCAAAAAGAATCCAAGGTGGCCAGCATTGTGGCTAAATTGGAAGCGGCCGGCGCCATGGACTATACAACTATCGTTTTGGCCGGCGCCAGCGATCCGGCGCCAATGTTATACTTAGCGCCTTATGCCGGCGTAGCTATGGCCGAGTATTT
>JAKAEX010000080.1 GCA_021819805.1 bacterium
GCGCCTTGCTAAAAAACTTTATATTTTATAAGATAAGAAAGATTTTAAAATAAACTAATTATATGGAAAATTACGATTTGATCATTTTGGGAGCCGGTCCGGCCGGTTTAACCGCCCAGGTTTACGCTTTACGCTACAACTTAAAGGTTTTAACCATCGGCTCTGTTGTTGGCGGTTTAATGGTTGAACCGCATAAAATTTGCAATTGGCCGGGCAAGGTGGCGATTTCCGGACAGGAATTAACGCAGAATATGCATGAACAAATTAAAGCCATGAATGGTCAAGTTTTAGTTGATCAAGTGGAAACCATTAAACAAGTTGCCGATGGCTGGCAAGTTGATACCAAGGGCAAGAAAAGTTTTTTAAGCAGAACGGTTTTGTTAGCCATGGGTACTGAGCATCGCAAATTGGGCGTGCCGGGCGAACTGGATTTGATGGGCAAGGGCGTTACTTATTGCGCCACTTGCGACGCCATGTTTTATCGAGGTAAGACAACAGCGGTTGTCGGCGGTGGCAATAGCGCCATGACCGCCGCTTTATATTTGGCTGATATTTGCTCTAAAGTTTATTTGATTTATCGCGATGTTCAGCTTAAGGGCGAACAGGTTTGGATTAATGAGCTTAACGAACGGAAAAATGTGGTTGAGGTTAAAGAAACCACGATTTTGAGCGTGGCCGGCACCGATAAGCTGGAGAAAATTATTTTGGATAAGCCGGTTGAAGGTTCGACTGAATTGGCGCTTGATGGCTTGTTTGTGGAAATCGGCACCAAACCAAAAACCGACCTGTTTAAGTCGGTCGGCGGTGAGGTTGATGAGAAGGATAGAATCAAGGTTAAAGTTGATCAGTCAACCAGTCTGCCGGGAGTTTGGGCGGCCGGTGATATTACCAACGGCTCCAACGGCTTTAGGCAGATTTTAACGGCTTGCGCTGAAGGCGCGGTGGCGGCTGAAAATATTCACAAATTTTTGCAAGCCAATCCTAAGACTTAAGTTCTTCGTTAAAAACTGGCACCAATTCTTTGATAGCCGCGTCTAAGGGCTGATTGAGAAGAATCTGGGCCAGTTTTTTGTTGCCCTGGCCTTGGTAATTTTTGGTTAAAGCTAAGGCGTCAAAGTTTTTTAAGCTATAAACCAGAGCCAAAGTTTCTTGGCCCTTGGTAACAAAAATAACCACCGCTTCCAAGTCGTTTAAATTGGCGATTAATTCTTCTACCAGCGCCAGCAGGTTTTGACGCTGGCAGTTGGCTTCTTTCAGGTCTTGATAATCAAAAAAAGTCCAAGCCAATTTGCCGGTGGTGGACACGGACAAATGAGATAAACCGGTGCCCCACAATTTAAGCGTCTCAATTTGTTTGTTGCGGTAAAGCTGGTTGATAATTTCTTCGCGGCGCGCGCCCAACTTAATTAAATCGGCGGCGACTGACAGGGTTTGCGGCGACAAATTATTATTTTTAAAATTGTCTGTAGCGGTAATAATACCGGCCAAGAGACAAGTGGCAATATCAGGATCAATTAAATTGCTTTGCTCGGCAAATAAGCGCCAAACTATTTCTGAAACGGAAGAGGCTTTGGGGTCAACTAAATTAATTTGGCCATAAGCTTCATTAGCCGGCGCTGAATCAAGGTTGATCAAGACGGTCTGCTGGAAAAAATCAGGCTGGTTGGTATAGATAGAGCCCAAGCTGTCCAAATCCGGACAGCCTAAAATAAGGGCGGCGTCGTAAACAAAACCGCCGGCCTGCGTGCTGATTTGTTTTGGTAAAATTGAACCCGGTTCTGGCGTCATGACAATATCCAGCTGTTCGGGGGTGAGGCGGTATTTTAAATTTTTGATTTTAGTTTGGCTGGCGTCTAAGCTGATAATAAAATATTTGGGCGTGTCCAAATCCGGCAAGACAAAAGGATAAAAGGGTAGCCAAGATAATTGAGTTTGTTTGTCAGTTTGATCGGCGGCTAAAGTAATCTTATGCCCAAGCTTAAGCAAGAGCTGGGACAGAGCCAGGCCGGCGGCTAAACTGTCGCTTGACCAGTTTTTATTAAAAACCACAGCTATATTTTTAGCGGTGGAGAGTTGATGAAAAAATTGTTCTTGCGAGTTCAACATCTTATCTTTTAGAGTCTATAGTTTTAATAAGTAATTTTAATTGCTTAATTGATAAAAGTAAACCAGGGGCAAGCTTATGTCAAGACAGGCTTGTTTTTATTGACAATGAGGTAATTTGTTTTTATAGTATAGTCATTCGCGGACGTGGTGAAATTGGCCCGCCCGCAACGCCTGAGCAAGCTCATGCTTGCGATGGCGGGCGGGTATACACGAAAATTAAATAAGCGGACGTGGTGAAATTGGTATACACGCCAGTCTTAGGAGCTGGTGCCGCAAGGCATGAGAGTTCAAGTCTCTCCGTCCGCACAAAATAAAACCGTTGGCAAAAAGTTGGTGATCTTTGTGTTAAGTGTTATAATTAAATCGCAGTTATTTATTTTAAATAAAATATTATGACTCCTTTTGATTTTTTTGCATGGCCGTATGTTCTATGGAGTTTTTTAATTATGGTGATTCCCATAACCGTGGTAGTGGCCTTTTTTCTTTTATGGCTGACAAAGATTTTTAAAATATCAAACTTAAGTTATGACAAATCTTTTAGAATATCAGCTGTTTTTATCGTCTCTTATTATGTGCTTAACATGATAATTTATCCTTTACTTTTTG
>JAKAEX010000081.1 GCA_021819805.1 bacterium
AATAAGGGTATCATAACCATTATGGACGCGATCTTCATCCTTTACCCCAAACGATTTTAATAAGGCAAAAAGCTCTGCCTGAATTTTCAGTCCATCGCCTTCTTCGCATAACTTCTCCATTTCTACAAAAGAGCCTAACCCTTCAACTTCGTCAATGCAAATACCCAAATCATTGAAATGACCTTCTCGCCTATTTTTATCAACCCTCACCACCTCATATAAATTCAAGTTTTCAAGTATCTTAGCAGCCTCCACATCATCACTGGCAACAATCTCATGTTCTATCTTATTTAATTCATTTTCAAGTCTCTTCTTAAGTGTTAGGGTAATCTTTTGGCCATTCTGATTTCTAACCCTAACAACTGGCACACCACTTATTATTTCGGAAAATTTAATACCCTCTGGTAAAAATATTATATCTTTTTGTGTTGTAACTTCAGTAAAGCAAAATCCAAAGTTTTGGGCTTTCTTGACAAGCTCATCCGCATTATCAATTCTTGCTTTAACCTCAATTTCCTTCATATATTCTGTTTATAATTAATCTGCGGAGACGGGAGGATTCGAACCCCCGATACCCTTTTGGGGTATGCCTCTTTTCGAGAGCGGTGCATTCAACCAGCTCTGCCACGTCTCCATTTTTTATACTCCTTTAACGGCTATAAAGCCCGACCAGCAAACCTTGAGCTAAGATATGGCCGGCCATGGCATCAATCAATTGTTGTTCGCTGGCGCCATCAGTTAAAGCTAAGCTGGTGTCCAAGGCGTAAATCTTAAATTGATAATGATGCGTGCCGCTGCCTGGACAAGGGCCGCCGTAATTGATGTTGCCAAAAGAATTTCTGCCCTGATTGGCTCCGGCCGGCACTTGCTTGTCGGCCAAGAGCAAAGTTGCCGGGTCAATGTTCCAAACCAGCCAATGCGCCCAAGTGCCGGAGGGCGAATCCGGATCGTCCATAATCAAGGCCAAACTTTTAGCTCCAACCGGAATATCTTTAAGCTCCAGAGGCGGATTTATATTTTCCCCCTTACAGCCATATTGATCCGGAATAATCGCTCCATCGGCAAAAGCCGAACTGGTAATTAACATAGTTTTAACATTTCCCAAGTTCTTGGGAGTTGGCGTTGACGGCCTGGCAAAAAACCAGGCAACCATTGCCGCCACCACCAGCGCTGAGAAAATAATTAAAAATTTTTTCATAACTATCTCATCGCTAAGCCGATAAAGACCAAAATCAAAATAGCCAACAACCAGCCCAAAGTCAAGGCAAATTGTTTAACCGCTTCCTTCTTTTTTCCGTCAGCATAAAGCATTGCCGGTTGGCCCAAAACCAAACCACCGGTTACGGCAGCGGAAATGACAAACAACAACAACATAACAATCGGTATCCAGATAGTTTTCTCATTACCCAAAAAACCTTTCTCGGCGTTAGTCATAAACCACGCCACTAAACTTACATAAATAGCCGTGCCTAAAGCCGCGGCTAAGCTGCTTTGTAAGAATTTTTTCATAAATTTATATTAATTGTCATCTCGACCGCAGGGAGAGATCCCTTCGCCGCTAAAAATACTTAAAATTAAGCTAAATTTCGAAGCGATTTCTCCCCCGATAAACATCGGGGTCGAAATGACAAAGCTATTATACCACTTAAAAACCGCTTTTGCTATTTACCTAAAAGACCGTAAAATCAGGGATTTAGCCAAAACTGCCTTGACTAAAATCAATTTTTCAAGTTATAATAAGGGCGACTAGAAAGCTAGTAATTTTTTAATCTTTGCCAAAAACGTATGGTTCAAATGAAAAGGCATACTTCAAGCGCCCGAGACAAAAGACGTTCTCACCTCGCTTTAAAGCCTAAAACCTTAAATAAATGCCCAAAATGCGGCAAAGCGGTTCAACCGCACATCGCCTGCAAATTCTGCGGCACTTATAAAATGGCGCAAGTGGTTAAGCCAAAAACCGCCACCAAAGCCAAAGCTAAGAAGTAATATGGCCAATCGACACTTATCGCGCACCATCGCCATGCAAACCTTATTTGCCTGGGATTTTAACGAAAAAGACTCAAGCGACTTGGACGCCCTGCTGACAAACAATTTTGAGCAGTTCGCCCCCGGTTTTGACGACCACGGTTTCACTAAGTCTTTGGTGCGCGGTGTCTTGGACAATTTGGCGGCCATTGATAAATATATTATCAAATACGCCACTGAATGGCCCTTAGAACAAATTACCACAGTTGACCGCAATGTTTTGCGCTTAGGCATTTATGAATTAGTCTTTGACCAAAATATCCCGGCCAAAGTGGCCATCAATGAAGCCATTGAAATCGCCAAAGCTTTTGGCGGCGATGCTTCCGGCAAATTTGTTAATGGCGTCTTAGGCGCCATCTATAAAGAAGTGCCGGCCAAAGAAATTGATAAAAAAGATTTGGCCGCCAAGGCAGCCGCTGAAGCCGAGTCAAAGCCAACTGAATAATAATTAATTAGTTTATTGGTAATTAAAGGTCGTTATTAATTATAGCGCCCATTAATTACCAATTAACCTTTTATGGAAGATTTTAGAAAGTTGGAGGGTAAAATTAATTACACCTTCAAAAACAGCGACTTGCTAAAACAAGCGCTGGTCCACCGCTCTTTTCTTAATGAAAACCCCAGCTTTAATTTGG
>JAKAEX010000082.1 GCA_021819805.1 bacterium
GTGGCGGCCAGGGCGGTGGCATAATAATGGTTGGCGCTTCAGCTATTAGCGGTAGTCTAACCATTAAAGCCAACGGCGAGGACGCCAGAGTCCATTGCCAGGGCAGTTGCAATGGCGGCGGTGGTGGTGCCGGTGGCAGTATAAAAATTTATGCCAATACCGTAACGGCCAGCGTTATCAATGCCACTTATGGTAATGGTTCGCCGGCGGTTGTGCCTTCAGACTGCCGCGGCGGCGGTAATGGCGCGTCCGGTCGCATCGCCATTTTTACTTGCGACGGAACTTATACCGCTTCAGTCTCTCCAGCCTCTCCTTATACCGCGTCCGGCATTTGCAATTAAAGACAAAAATAAAAAACATCTCCCGATGTTCATCAGGGGGTGTTTTTAGTTAAGGATTAAGAATCGATTGCGGCCGCAGAAATCTTTAATGACTTTGGCTTTAAAGGTGGGGAATAATTTTTTGAGTGGCGCCATTTGGTCGGGGTCGGCTTCCAAATAAAGTGTTAAATTT
The DNA here is from genome assembly GCA_021819805.1 of bacterium. GTDB lineage: Bacteria > Patescibacteriota > Patescibacteriia > Patescibacteriales > Patescibacteriaceae > JAKAEX01. The sequence continues at coordinate 514 of JAKAEX010000082.1, forward strand.
AAGCGGGGATAAGCGGCGCGCAATTTTTTAACTTGCTCGGCCAGCTGGCGGTAATATTTTAGCCCGTCGGTTCCGGCCAGAAGCGCTTGGCGAGGCTCAAAACTTAGGGCGTGTTTTTGCGCCTTAGTCAGGCCGGGCAAGCCGGTTTTTAAATAAGGCAAGTTGGCTAAAATTTCCAGTTTCCAATTTCCAGCTTCCAAACAGTTTCCAATTTCCAGTTTCCATTTTTTTGTAAATAACGGTTCTAGCAAATTGCCACGCAGGAAAGTAATTTGTTTTTCAACTTTATTCAACTTGGCGTTTTGTTGGGCGACAGTTAAGGCTTCTTTAGAAATATCAATTGCGAATAATTTAATATCCTTGTTTTTTAAATTTTTTGCCAGCGAAATAATAATTGCACCGCTGCCCGTCCCGACATCAACAATAACGCTGTTTGCTATTTGTTGTTTGTGGTTTGTTATTCGTTGCGTGATTAACTCCGTTTCCGGGCGGGGGATTAAAACATTTTTATTAACCTTAAACGGCAGGCCGTAAAATTCCTGTTCGCCCAAAACATAAGCCAAAGGTTCGCCCTTGGCGCGCCGCGCCACCAGCCGGTCAAAAATAGCCAGCTCTTTTTTGGTCGGCCGATAGTCATTATGCGCCAAAAGCCAGGCCTGCGGTTTTTTCAGGGCCTCGGCCAGCAAAATCTCTGCCTCCCAGCCCGGCCTGTCAGCCACCTTTTTTAATTTTTGGCCACTTTTAGCTAAAAGTTGTGATAAAGTATTGACAATATTTTTAATTTATGATATAATTATAATAACCTAAAAATTAGGTTATTGTTATTTAAAAATTTTTATTCACATTCATATGTCCGAATGCAAGGACTGAAAGGAAAAGTATTATGAATAACACTGAAAATATGAGTACGGAAGAGGCGCGAGAAATAGCGTCTGCCATCGTTTTCTCCGAAATTTTTTGCGGTGACTACCCGTTAGACCAGTTAACTAAGGATTGGTTTAAGCGTCGGTCCGATTTTCTTTCTGAGAAAAGTAACGACCTCAGCGAGGACTCCTTTAAATTAAAGGGCGCAGATAAAAATTTTGACCAAGCCATTATTGATTGCTCGTTGCAGTTGATTGCGCAAAGACTCCTGTCATATTTTGATCTGCAAAGAAACATTCGCTTTAATCTTGAGAACGAGATCAGAGGAAGCTTTAATTGTACGAAGCGAGGCTTGATGCGTGATCTCTTAAAAAGAGAGAAAGAAATTGGAGAAAAAATCGCGCTGGATAAATCTCGTTTTGACGAATTACTTACTCTAGCCAAACAGTTGGGGTATGAAGTATTTGAACGAGGTGAAAATAAATATAATATTTATTATGCGCTTAGAGTGGGCTATAAAGAAGTTGTGAGTGACAGACAAAATCGTGATTTGTCCCCGGCGTAAATTGTAATCTTCATTTAATAAGGCTTCCATAGGGGGCCTTTTTTATTTTAATAATTCATTATACTAGTATATTGAATTATTAGTTTTTTAGTTTTTCTTTCAGTGCTGAAATAATTTCTCCCATTTCACCTTCCATAATAACTTTGATGTTATGCCAGGATTCGTTAATTCTATGGTCGGTGATGCGGTCTTGGGGAAAATTGTAGGTGCGGATTTTGTCCGCCCGTTCGCCCGCGCCCACCATTTCCTTGCGGGCCGCCGATTCTTTGACGCGTTTTTCTTCCTCGGCCTTAGCCAAAAGCCGCGAACGCAAGACCTGCAGGGCTTTTTCCTTGTTTTGGTGCTGCGATTTTTGGTCTTGGCAACTTACAATCATACCGGTCGGAATGTGTAAAATACGGATAGCGCTGTAAGTGGTATTAACCGACTGGCCGCCCGGGCCGCTGGAACAAAAAGTATCAATACGGATATCGCTTGGCTTGATTTCAATATCGGTTTCTTGGGCTTCGGGGAAAACCGTTACGGTGATGGTGTAAGTATGGACGGGGCCGGCTTTGTCGGTTTCCGGCGCGCGCTAGGCGCGATGCGTCCCCGCTTCAT
>JAKAEX010000083.1 GCA_021819805.1 bacterium
CGGACAGGCCGAGCTGTTTGGCTTCGGCCTTCAAAAAAGCGGCGCACCAGCCGTGAAAAGTGCTGATGGTAATGTCGTCAAAAGTTTCTTTGCTATTAACCGCCTGGCGGACGCGGCTGCGCATTTCATCGGCAGCGCGATTGGTAAAAGTCAGGCACAAAATATCCGCCGGTTTAAAGCCTTGTTTAAGCGCCTCAATTACTCTTTGCGTCAAAACCGTGGTTTTGCCCGTGCCGACCGGCGCGTTGATTAAAAAAGCGCCCTGAAGCTGATTAATAATGCTTAATTGTTCTTTATTAAATTCCATAGAAAATCACATATCACATACCACGCAACACATACCACTTACATCTTAAAGATAATCCATTTTTTAGTCAAAAAAACCGACTCGAAGGTCGGTCTAATTAGTGTTAAAAATTAGAAGGCAGGGTTGGGATTGAGTTTTTTTTCAATTTTAGTAATTCTGTCTTCAAAACGGTCGTGTGCTCCAATATTAGCAGTCAGTTCCGAATTAATGTTTTTCATTTCGTGAACTATGCCGTCAACAGCCGTTACCAAATAAGAAACGTTTTCGGCCAAGCCGTCAACTTTTTGCTCAAGATTCTTTAAGTCATCTTTGGTGGCCAATTTATTAAATTGTTCCGGTGTTAGGGTCATAGTGAAAATATTTTAGCAAATTTTTAAAAAGACAGCAAGCAACTGGCGGCGGCTCACACGCCTTCAAAAAAAAACAGGTCTGTTTAGACCTGCCGTTAATTATAAAATTCTTTGAGTTAATTTGATTTCTTCAACTTCATCAAGCTGAGCTTTGCTTGGGTTAAGCTTGGCGTCCAAATTATCATAATTGGGATAAAAAGAATTAGCTAAATTATCATTTAAAAATGACAAATCAGCATTTTCGCCAAAAAGCGAGGACATGGAAGTTGTGTTTTCCGGTTCCAGTGGTTCTGGCACCATTTTGCCTCCGAATTGAATGAACAAAATATTTTAAAACAAATTATCAATCGCAGTAGCCAGCTGGCGGTCTTTGTCGGTAATGCCGTTGGCTGAGTGGGTGGACAACTCAAACTTAACCATATTGTAATCATTAATCCAGCGCGGATGATGGTCTAATTTTTTAGCCAACTCCGCCACCTGCTCCATAAAAGCCCAGGCTTCGTCAAAGTCGTTAAAGGTAAAAGTTTTGACCAATTGATTGTCAATTTCTTCCCACATATGCCTTAATTTTAGTCTAAAAAACCAAGCCTGTCAAACAAAAAACCGCCCCAATTGGTGTCGGGACGGTTTTTATTGTTGCTAAAATTAATACTTCGGAGCGGTCTTCGGCGCTTTGTTTGTCGTCCGCTTGGCCTTAATAACTTTGCGTTCCGCTTTTACTTTTTTAATGGTTTTCTTAACCTCGGTTTTATTCTTCTGAATTTTCGCCTTGGTGGTTAATTGCTGTTTTCTGATTTGAGTTAATTTGGCTTTCAGCGCCTTAATCTCAGCGGCGCTGGGGCTGGCGGCCAAAGCCGGCATTGAGCCCAGCAGGAAAGTGAAGAGGAATAATGATAAAATTATTTTTTTCATATAATTAAAATTTAATTTATAATGTTTCCTGGCTTAAGGTTTCTATATTAAGAGATTCCAAATTGGCCAGATCGTTTATCTCTGAGCGAAAGTCGGACAAAGTATTATAAATCAAGCTTTTAACTTGCAGATTAATCGGTTGGTCGGCAATCGGCGTCAACAAGGTAATTAAATCATTAATTTGGCCTTCCAGCTCGGTAATTCTGGTGTTTAAAGCCGTAAAGTTGTTCTGATGCTTAGACAGCAACTTATCCAACAAAGCTTTTTCAGCCGGGGTTAATTTGGGATCGGCTAAATCGCTGACCGCGGCGTTATTTTTTACTTTGGCCAATTCATCTTTAAAGCCATTTAAGCGATCAATCACGTCGCCATAAGTTTTCAGTTCTCTGGCCACCACCTTTTCCGGCTTAACTTCTTTTTGAATGTCGCCCAAGTCTTTCAAATCCTGGTTGACATTAGCTTCTTCAGAGATGTCTTCGGTTTCTTGGTCGGCTTGATCTGAATTATTGTCGCTTGAAGTGGAGTTGATGTGATAGTCTTGAGACTCATTGGACACATCCTGGCTTTTATTGTCTTTGTTATCACCCGAATCATCAGCCTGCGATTTTAACGGCAAAGACGCCAAGCTGATTGATAGGAGCAAAACTAAACTCAACACCCCCAATGTTTTGATAGCTTTTCGCATATTTTTTTGTTTAGCAAGCTGCTAAAATTAAGCTTTAGCAGCTTACCGATTAATTATTTATATTATAGCACATTTCCCCCACATAATATAATACGCATTAAACAAAAAAAATATTACAAAAAAGACGCCCGGTTAAGGCGTCTTTTAATATAGAGTTTTTATTAGCGTTTGGACCACTGCGGAGCTCGACGAGCTTTCTTCAAACCTGGTTTCTTGCGTTCTTTAATTCTCGGATCGCGTTTCAACCAGCCCTTTGACTTCATTGACGGTCTTAATTCGGCG
>JAKAEX010000015.1:0-3232 GCA_021819805.1 bacterium
TCCGGTAAAATCGGTTTCAAATCATCAAAGTTTTGTTTTTCGTTTTCCATAATTTTTGTTTCTTTTATTTAATAACGTCATTCCTGCGCAAGCAGGAATCTTATTGTTGGGCTTCCCGCTGACATAGAAATAACGCAAATATATTATAAACCTCAAACCGCTTTTTCTCAAGCCGTAAATTATGGTATAATAACAAGCAATATGCCCTACAAAAAAATCGGCAAAAAAATTGAACAATTGATTATCAACAACCCGGCCACGCCCAACAAAATTGAGTGGCTGAATATCGTTGGCGCCGGCAAAACCGAGCTGGAATTCATCCGCCGCCGCTTTGGTTTTAATATGGAGCACATCACCGCCTCGACTGCCACCAGTTTTTCTCAGCGCCCCATGGCCATGACCGAGCAAAAATATGTTTTTTTAATTCTCCATTTTCCAATTTTTGTCGGCAATAAAATCCGCGCCGCAGAAATTGATTTTTTTATCGGCCACGGCTACTTAATTACCCTGCACAATGGCAATTTGCCGGCATTGACCAACTTTTTTAATCTGGGCAAGAAGGACACGGCCAGTTTGGACGCTTACGAATCGGACTCCTCGGCTATCTTGCTGGCGGAAATCTTGGAAAAATTAATCAACGAATGTTATTTGCTGATTGATAGAAATAGCCGCGCCATTGATGAAATGGAAAACGTTATTTTCTCCGACAAACAAAAAAAGGCTGTTTCCAATATTCTTAACCTGCGCCACAACATTATCAACATCAGAAAAATATTACAAAACCACAAAAATATTTTACAAAAATTAATGGCCATGGAAAGCTCGGTCGTGCCGAGCGGTAAAATCAAAGACCACTACAATTCTTTGGTTGAACACTCCAAACGCATTTGGGAATCGCTGGAAAACCAAAAAGATATGGTGGAAGCCTTAAACAGCACCAGCCAGGCCATCAGCAACGACCGCATGACCAATATCATGAAAACCTTAACCATTATTTCGGTAATTGTTTTTCCGCTTACCCTGCTGGCTGCCATCTTCGGCATGAATGCCAAGTATATGCCATTGGTTGACAATCCCAATGGCTTTTGGCTGATTGTCGGCCTGATGATTTTAATCGGCGGCACCATGCTAACAATTTTCAAAAATAAAAAGTGGCTATAGCGTCGCGCAACTCACAACACGCAACGCTTCTGTCATTCCCGCGACCTGCCCGCCATTGCAAGCAAGGCGTTGCGGGCGGGAAGCGGGAATCCAGGAGTTTATTCTATATCCAAGTTTTATGTTAAAAACCCTCCAATCGGAGGATTTTTTATTTTAAAATATTTTTTATTTCAGCCAAACTATTAACCTTAATGAATTTTTGCCTCAAGTCCTTAGCCTTGGGCAAGCCAGAGGCATACCAACATAAGTGTTTTCTAAAATCCTGAAAATTTCCATTATATTTTTCCACCAGTCGGCCATGCTTGATAATAACTTTTTTTATAAATCTTAAATCTTGAGAGCTTTTAGCTTTTACCTTTTCGTTTTTACCTTTTAGCTCTTGGAAGAGCCACGGCTTGCCTAAAACTCCTCTGGCCAAACCCAAGCCGTCAGCTCCGCTCTCGGCTAACAATTTTTTGGCCGAAGCCAAATCGTTAACTCCGCCATTGGCGATAATCACGCCTTTAAAATATTGTCTGGCCTGTTTGATGATGCCGGCGTCAACCGGCCCGGCAAAACCTTGCGCCAGCGATCGGCCATGAATCATAATAGCGGCCACCGGCAAATCTTTAATGGTTTTCAAAAAATCAATTACCGTGATTGAGCCAACCTTAGACCGGACTTTAACCGACACCGGCAAATTGGTATTAGCCAACACCGCCTCAATTACCTGGCGCGATTTTTTCAAATCCTTAAACAAGGCCGAACCTGCCCCCTGTTTTAAAACCTTGGGCACGGGACAGCCAAAATTAATATCCCAGCCGTCAATTTTTATTTTTGATTGGCGGCTCAAAAGCTTAACAGCTTTGGCAAACTGTTCCGGCGACGAACCGAAGAGCTGAACCACATAAGGCCTAACTTTTTTAGGGTTAGCCAACATGGCCAAGGTCTTGGCCGGCGAATAAGCCAGAGCGGCCACGCTGGCCATCTCGCTGACCACGACATCCGACCCAAACTCACGGCAAATCTGCCGAAAAGGCCAATCGGTAATGCCAGCCATTGGCGCCAAAACATAGATGGGCCGGCCGGTTTTCTTTAATTTTTCCCAAAAATTACTCATTTTATATAATTTTACCTTATTTCTCGGCTCAGGCCGGGCCAATTAAGCCATTGACAGAGCTAAAGTTTTTGTTGTATTTTAAGAGAAAATAAACAAAAGTACTTTTAAATAACCAATAAGCAAGCGAGGTATACAATGCATGAAAGATCAGAGTTTTGGATAGCGCTCATATCTTTTGTTAGCTTCCTAATAGCAATAATCTGGATTAGATCTGCAAGAAAAAGTCGACACATTGGCGGATCGTTTTTGGTGCTTGAACCAAACAGCAAGCAGAAGAAAAAAGTTAAACTCATCGGCCTTAGCGCTTGGCAAAAACGAAGAATGAAAGAAAATCTTGAAAAGCCTTGGCAAGAGTTAAAGCCGGAGTTAAGTTTAAACGCCGACCAAACCTTTGACTGGCAACCATTAAAAAATTCAAATGGCTGGCAATTCATTAAGGGCGATGTTCTTTTAATAAGCTGTGAGAAAAAAAGCGTCTTTATTGAAAGAGAATTTTCAATTACAATGGGGCCTAAAAAGGTTTCTTAGTCAAATATCCCTGAAGCAACTTCGGGGATATTATTTTTTAAAAAATATTTTTAACAACCAGGAGCAAACAATGCTTGTACGCAAACCGCCGGATATCAGTATAATTATTCCGATAATCGTTCTTGTTTTCTTTCTTTTGGCCGCCGTCTATGTTTATTACAAAGTCTTAAAAGAAGGAGCTGAGAAAAAAGATATCGAAGCTTCAGATAAACTGCCTAAAGAAAAATAATTAAAATTGCTTAATGCTTTTTTAAATAATTCCCGAAACTTTTTCGGGAATTTTTTATTAGTCATAATTTTATCGGCGGTTTACTCGCGCGCCCTGCGGCCCGTCTTCAATCAGCCAGCCCTCGCCTTCAATTTGGGCTCGTAAAGCGTCAGCCTTGCTCCAGTCCTTGTTGGCGCGCGCCATTTCCCTCAAGGCTAACAATTTCTTAATCTGTT
>JAKAEX010000015.1:3242-11157 GCA_021819805.1 bacterium
AAACTTTATCAAAATCCAAAATTGTCGCCCGCTTATCCTTATCTGCCAACTTTGATTTTAAAACTTCCTGCGCCACCGCCAAGGCTCGTGGCATATTCAAATCATCATTAACCGCCGACAAAAATTTAACCTTAAAAGCTTGGTCAACTTTGCCGGCCTTAGCTGGCAAGGCTTTCAACTGATTGCGCAAATGCTCCAAGCCTCTTTGGGCATTTTTTATAATTTCTTGGCTGTATTCCATGGGCTTGCGGTAGTGCACCTGTAAGCAAGCAAAACGAAAAGCCAAAGGCTCAATTTTTTTATCAAGCAAAGCCTGGATAGTTAGAAAATTACCGGCGCTCTTGGCCATTTTTTTGCCGCCGGCAATATTCAAAAAAGCGCCGTGCAACCAATAATTAAAGAAGGGTTTGCCGGTCGCCGCTTCTGACTGGGCAATCTCGTTGGTGTGGTGAATATTAATGTGGTCAATGCCGCCGCAATGGATATCCAAACTGTTTTTCAAATATTTAAGGCTCATGGCTGAACATTCAATGTGCCAGCCGGGAAAACCATTGCCCCAGGGACTCGCCCACTCCATTTGACGCTTGGCGCCTTTAGGGGAAAACTTCCATAGCGCAAAATCGGTCGGATGCTTTTTCTCATCATTTTTCTCCACTCTGGCGCCCTCTTTTAATTCGTCCAACTTCAGATGGCTTAATTTATTGTATTTCTTAACCTTGGAAGTATCAAAATAAATACCATCAGAAGTTTTATAAGTAAAACCCTTGGCCTCCAGTTGTTTGATTAAATTAATTTGTTCGGCAATGTGCTCAGTGGCCTTGCACCAAGTGGTCGGTTCTTCAATATTTAAAGCGGCGATATCTTGCTTAAAAGCCTTTTCATAAAATTTGGCGATCTCCCAAGCGCTCTTGCCCTCGCGCTTAGCGCCGACCTCCAACTTATCCTCGCCCATATCCATATCGCCCGTTAAATGGCCGACATCGGTAATATTCATGATATGCTTAACTTTAAAATTATTATACTGCAAAACGCGTTTTAGAATATCTTCAAAAACGTAAGTGCGCAAATTGCCCAAATGGGCGTAGTTGTAAACGGTTGGCCCGCAAGTGTATAGACCGATTGTTTTGCCAATCGGCTTAAATTCCTCTTTTTTGCGAGTTAGTGTGTTATAAAATAATGGCATATCAATGCTTTTATCCTAACAAAAAAGGCCTGTTTTAGCAATAGAAAAAGCTCCTTGGCTAAGGAGCTTGTTTTTAATAAATTTAGAGAAATTTGTTTTTTTGAGGTCGGAACTTGAGTTTCAGGCCATAAATGCCCAAACAACTTTTAATATATTTGATAACTCCTCTGTCGCAACCATCAAGTTTTAATAAATCGGTATAAGTAAGACCGATTAATTGTTTAACCTTTTTAACATTGCGATGGTTCAGACCATTAATTGCCAGATCGGTCACCACGGTTTTTCGACCGCACAAATCAAAGAAGGTTTCAATTCCCATTTTCAAAATTTCCTCTTTGGTCTTCTCTTGTTTGGGGTTTAATCCACCTGAATAATCTTTCTTAACTTTTTTCTCTGTCTGCTTGGGCGCAAACAAAGCCAAAAATTCCTCGGCTGCCAATCTTAAAGCTTCTAAATCGTGATTGAAAAAACCGATATCGCCAACAGCTAATTGCTGGCAAAGGTTTTTAACAACCAACTTCTCAAAATAGCTCAGATCTTTATAAATATCGCGAAACTGTTTTTGATCTTTGCTTTTTTGAGAAAACTTTTTCAAAGCCGACAAAAGTTTAGCGCTAAACTGGTAATTAAAGCCAACAACGTTTTGCTCCAAGAGCGCAGAATTTTTATTCATCTTTATCTCCAAATAAATTTAAAAAAGTACAGCGGGAGCCGAGAAGAGGACTCGAACCCCCAACCTACGGTTTACAAAACCGTTGCTCTACCATTGAGCTATCTCGGCTAATAGTAAATTTGTGCATCACACAGACAAAACCTTGCTCGTTTTATACATCCATCCGCCCGCCATCGCAAGCATGAGCTTACTCAGGCGTTGCGGGCGGGCCATTGAGCTATCTCGGCTAATAGTAAATCTTGTACGCCGTGCAGGGCTCGAACCTGCGACCTTGAGCTTAAAAGGCTCCTGCTCTACCAGCTGAGCTAACGGCGCATATTTATATTTTACACTCTACCAGCCCGCCATCGCAATCAAAGCATTGCAGATAAACCAGCTGAGCTAACCCGCCCGCCTCGCAAGCGAAGCGTTGCGGGCAGGCGGCGCATATTTATATTTTACACTCTTTCTTTTAAGAACCTTCTACCAAAACCTGTTTTAAAGTATTTTTCTCTTCTAAGGGCTTTATCTTTGTTATTACAAGCTTCGTAATAGATCAGCTCAAATGGCCTTCTGTTTTTTGTCGCCTCAACTAAACCAAGACTGTGTTTTTTTATCCTATTTCTTAAATCTTTTGAAAATCCAATATACAAATTGTTATCCACCCTGCTTTTTAAAACATAAGTGTAGAACATATTCTCTATTCAGCTAACCCGCCCGCCATCGCAAGCATGAGCTTGCTCAGGCGTTGCGGGCGGGCGGCGCATATCTATTTATCTTATAATTTTTAAAAACAAAAAACCAGCCGCAAAAGCCGAAAATTAATATAACACGACAATCTTAAAAAATCAAGTTATTGTCAAACATTCAAAGTTTGGAAAATAAAGCCAACTATCATCCAGGCTAAGAAAATAACTACTGCTCCCAAAACCCCCCAAACCAAGGTTTTTCTGCCCTGAGCCACCTTAGATTCGTTGCCGGCGGCCGTCATCCACAAGAAACCGCCATAAATTATAATCAATAAGAAAATTGAACCAATGATTAGTAAAAAGGCTCTAACAATTCTACCCACTACTTCCGGCACGCTTACGGTTAATAAAGGATTGGTAACAGTTGAATAGTCATAAGAAACAGAGCCGGCGGCTTGCGGTGCTGGGCCCTTGTTGGACGAACTCGGAGCAGCTTGAGTTATTTCTCGGCAACAGCAAACTTGATCAAGGCTCGGGTTGCCTAAGCCGAAATCAACACAAGTCTGCAGAGAACCGCTGATGGGATAACCGGCGTCAGCGCAAGTATTGCCGCCACTGCCCTTAACCCATTTGCATTCCTTGCCGCCTTTAACATAAATACAGGTATTATTATAGGCCGACTGCCCCTCATACCATTTAACATTGGCCCAATCGCCATTGGCGTAGCAGGTGGTAATGGTTGAGTCCATGGTGGTTTTAACGCCGCTGCTTTTATTGATTTTTTCACAGCAACCGGTAAGAGTATCGTCGCAACAACAGCATTTAGTGCCGGCCTTTTTACTGCCGGAACAAAAACTTTCTTGAGAAGCATCGGCGCAATAAGCCTTGCTATTATGAACATCTCGGCAATTGGCATTAACAAACCAGCCACAATCAGCCTTAACTGATTTAATCGGCAACAAAATAACTAAGCCCAAAATAGATAATACCGATAAAGAAAAAAATGTTTTTTTCATAATTTTAATAATTAGCCACACCCAGAGCTTGGAACAAGAAAGACACCAAGATCCAGGCCAAAAAGATAATCGCCAAAGCGATGGCCGCCCACATCAAGGTGCTTTTGCCTTTGGCGACTTGCGATTCGTTGCCGGCTGAAGTCATCCACAAGAAGCCGCCATAAATTACCACCAAGAGCGCAATAGCGCCAATAATTCCCAAGACGGCATTAATAACTTTGCCGACAATTTTTGGCACATCGCCCAAGGTCATATTTTGCGGTCCCAGCGGATTAGGCAAAGTTGTGTAGCTTCGCCGCACACTGCCGGCCGCTTGCGGCGAGGCGCCGCTATTATCAGTATCAGCCGGCGTCTCCGAACCAACAGTTTGCGTTTCTGCGCATTTAACCTTATCAAAAGCTTCCGGCTTAAGCAGGCCATTGTCGCTTTCGGTGCAAGCAGCGCTATCCCAAATTGGCGGCTTGCCCGGCGTGCCAAGGCTGATAATGTTTTCATCCCCAACATTAACGGCGCAGGAGCATTTATTGTTGGTAATTGCTGAATTTAGAGAACTTTTTAAGGATGTCAATTGGGACTTTAGAGTGTTTAAAGAAGCCACGCAATTAAACTCGGTGGTTGTTTCAACATAGGTTCCATTAAGTGAATAGCCCATCCAGCCGCAGGTATATCTAATCCGGCAACAAGCGGCCTGGCTTAGCAGCGGAACGCTTGAAAATAATAAAATCAAAATTAATAAAGATTTCTTCATATCGGTCGCAATAGCCAATAAACTTATATTATTTCTCTCTCATTTCCAATTATAACAAAAAAAGGATATTCAATCAATGAATATCCTTTATAAATAAATGTTTAAAGAACGACTTTAAAAACCCTTTTTAGCAAAATAATTTCATAAACCACAGAAACTACCGTCACAACAATTAAACCGATTAAAGCAATGATGCCAAAGGCATAGAACAAAGCTTTAAAAGCTTTATCAAACCAGCCGAAAATGATTTTAAAGAAATCACCACCGCCGGTTTTATACATCACAGCTATCAAAGTATTGTTTTCTCTGGCAATACCGGCCAAAGTATAAGGAGCTTTTTGCTCGCCTAAGTCGCCCACTTCACCGCGATTAATTTTAGCTGGTTTGGCTTTTTCGCCATTTTGATAAAGAAACGGCTTGGAAGCAAAAACCTTGAAAATAACATCTGACTGAATTGTTTTAACGAATTTTTCACCAGTGTTGAATCTGCCGCTGGCAATAATTCTATAGCCTTCTTCTTTGGCATCTGCAACATCTTTGAAAAAGCGTTCTTCCTCTGTCATTTGGCTCGCCGGTTTGATTTTATCGCCGGTTCCCCAAACATAGAAAGCAACAATCAACAGAGCCAAGAACAAACTGTTGGCTACCAAGAGCATAGTATGTCTTAGCTTTATACTGGGGTCAGCTTCTTTTTTAGCTGCCGGCGGTTCAGCTGGTGGCGCTGGTGGCGGTGGCGGTTCTTCGCCGTCATCGCAAATCTCATAATCAGCTTCTTCAAACTCCGGCTTGCTCGGACCTTGATTAAAATCAAAGTCAACTTCTTCGGGCTTTTTAGCCAAGGGATCTTTGTCCTTGGTGCCTTCCGGCAAATTGTAGCAAAATCTGCTTTCCGGTAATTTCGGAATGTTGTCAGTAGGAACACTGTCATCAGACTGGTGTTCGGCATCAAATTTGATAATTTGATTATTATCTTTTCCCATCACTAAAACTCCTCTATATAAATGAATATTTAATTGTCAAAATACGATTATTTTATTTTTAAATTATACCACAAATACAAAAAATAGTCAATATTAATGAATATTTTTGCTTAAAATAAGCCAAATTTTTCTACTCAAAATGAATCAATTTCTCCCATTCCCCCAATTTTTCTTTGAGCAAAGGAAAATTAGCCAAATCAGGGCTCTCGGCCAATAATTGCTTACTCGCCTCCTTGGCCTGGCTCATTAAGGCAAAATCAAACAGGCTGGCTATTTTTAGCTCCTCAAAGCCCTTCTGCAGAGTGCCATAAACTTCGCCCGGACCGCGGAACTCCAAATCGGCTTTGGCCAAATCAAAGCCGTTATTATATTTCAGCATAGCTTCCAGTCGTTCCTTGGCTTTGGGCGCGGCCTCAGCCTCGGCCAGCAAACAATACGACTGATGCTCGCCTCGCCCAACCCGGCCGCGATACTGATGCAGTTGCGCCAAACCAAAACGTTCAGCAGATTCAATCATCATAACCGTGGCATTAGGCACATCAATCCCCACTTCCACCACCGCTGTCGCCACTAAAATATCAACTGCGCCGCCAACAAACTCTTGAAAAACTTTTTCTTTGTCCCCTGCTTTTAATTTGCCGTGCAACAAACCTAATTTCAGTTCGGGAAAAACATCTCGTTTGAGCCGCCCATATTCGGCGGTGGCGGATTTAGCGCCCAGCTTATCCGATTCTTCAATCAGCGGACAAATGACAAAAGCCTGACGTCCCCGGCCAACTTCTTGTCTGATAAATTCATAAGCTTTGCTTCGTTCGTCCTCCACAAAAATTTTGGTAATAACCGGCTGGCGTCCGCTCGGCTGTTCTTTAATAATTGATAATGATAAATCGTCGTAAAGCGCCAAGGCCAAGGAACGCGGAATCGGCGTGGCGGTCATTGATAATAAATGCGGCACCGGCTGATTTTTTTTCAGCAAAGCCTTCCTCTGCTCCACGCCGAAACGATGCTGTTCATCAACCACCGCCAAGGCCAAATTTTTAAAATTAATTTTTTCTTGGATTAAAGCGTGGGTGCCGATAATAATGTCGGCGTTTTGAGCGATATAATCGGCGGTAATTTTTTTCTCTACCGCTTGATTTATTTTTTTGTCTGTTCTGGTAATCAAACCAATGCTTAAACCGGTCTTACTTAGTAATTTACTCAAAGAATTAAAATGCTGACGCGCTAAAACTTCAGTCGGCACCAACAGCGCCGACTGGCAATTATTCCAAGCCACATTGGCCATAGCGAGCATTGCCACCACGGTTTTGCCGCTGCCGACATCGCCCTCCAACAACCTGGTCATGGCTTGGCTTTGGCCGATATCTTTAATAATTTCCCAAGCCGCTCGCTTCTGATCGGCCGTTAATTTAAATGGCAAGCTGTCCACCAAGTCTTTAGTGGCCGCCTCCTGAAAAATCACCGGCGTGGCGCTTAACTGTTTTAAGCCTAAGCGGCTGATTTGCGCCCGCAGTTGCAAGCGCAATAATTCATTAAAAGCCAAACGCCGCTTGGCCGCTTCCGCCTCGGCTAAACTTTTAGGAAAATGAATAGTATAAACCGCCCGGCTTAGATCGGGCAAATTATTGGCTTGTTTAATTTCGGTCGGCAGCCAATCAACTAAATTTTTAGCCAAATCAATTACCTGGCTGATTAAAAAACGAATTTGTTTTTGAGTTAGGTTGGCAGTCAAACTGTAATTAGGCACCAGGCCTTGTGTATGCAAACCACCCCCCAAGCTTGAATCTGATAATTTTTCATAAACCGGCGACACTAAAGTTGCCTGGCCATATTCCTCCTCCACTTTGCCGGACAAGGAAACCCGATCCCCAACTTTTAAATTTTTAACCAAAAACGGCTGATTAAACCAAACCGCGCGCACGGCGCCACTTGAATCGCTAACCAAAGCCTCAGTAATGGCCAAATGCCGCCGATGGCTGCGTTTGTTATTGATCAATTCAATTTCGCCAACAATATTGGCTCGACCGCCGGTCGTTAATTGGTCAATCGGCGTGGTCTGGCTAAAGTCGTCATAGCGGAAAGGCGCGTAAAACAACAAGTCTTCCACAGTTAAAATGCCCAAATGCTTGAGTTTAGCGGCGGTTGTTTTGCCGACACGATTGATAGCGTTAATTGGGGTGTTTAATTCCATACCTACAATTTAGCCTATCCCGAGCTCTTTTTCAAACAAATTATCATTATTTGAAAAGTTTTTTTATTAATCGGCGTATTAGTTAGTAGCCAGCCTCGGATAAACTTCGGGCTTAGGCCTTTATTAACTAAGACAAAAATATGAAAAAAACACTATCCATTGTTGCCGTCCTTGGCTTGGTTTTGTTAACGGCCTTACCCGTCTGGGCCGACAAAGAAAACGAGAACGAATATGGCAACAAAACAAGAACCGCCATTTCTGAAAACAGAAACAAAGACAAGGAAAACGAAAAAGAAGGCAAAAAGAACGAACACAGAAACAACAAAAACAAAAGATTGATGATTAGTAAAATTAATGTTAGCAATCTTAGTTCCACCGGCGCTCAAATAAATTGGACCATAAACCAAACTGCCACCGGCAGCCTTATGTTTGGCACGGCTCTGCCCCTTAACGCCA
>JAKAEX010000016.1 GCA_021819805.1 bacterium
AAGTATTCCGGTTGAGAAAAAAGCAGGCGACAACGTGGTCGGCGCGACGATTAATAAATCCGGCAGCTTTGAATTTGAAGCGGTGCGCGTCGGCAGTGAAACTGTTTTGTCGCAAATTATCCGCTTAATTGAAGAGGCTCAGGGTTCTAAGGCGCCGATTCAGGCTTTTGCCGATAAAATTTCCTCGGTCTTTGTGCCGATTGTTATCAGTTTGGCGGTTATTACTTTCTTGGTTTGGTTCTTTATCCTGGGCGCCGGTTTAACCTTTGCCTTAATGGCTTTTACCGCCGTTATCGTTATTGCTTGCCCATGCGCTTTGGGCTTGGCCACGCCAACGGCCATTATGGTCGGCACAGGCAAGGGCGCGGAATATGGCGTCTTGGTTAAAGGCGGCGAGCCGCTGGAAATGGCTTGTTTGGTTAAAGCGATTGTCTTTGATAAAACCGGCACCTTAACGCATGGCCAGCCGGAAGTGACTGATATTATTAATTTAGGCAAGGGCGATGAAGAAGATATTATTGCGATTGCCGGCAGTTTGGAGCGTCAATCAGAACATCCTTTAGCTGAAGCCATTTATAATTACACCAAGGAAGAAAAAATCAGTTTGCCGGAAACCAAGAATTTCCAGTCAATAGCCGGCCATGGTGTGAGCGGCGAAGTTGAGGGCCTTAAATATTTTTTGGGCAACCGTAAATTAATCAGCGATGTTGCCAAGCTTGATTTGGAAAAAATCAACCGGAAGTTGAAGAAGCTGGAAGAACAGGGTAAGACCGCTATGATTTTAGCCAACGAACAAGAAATCATCGGCGCGGTGGCGGTGGCTGATACGGTTAAAGAGACTAGTCAAGAAGCAATCAAACGACTAAAGAAGCTGGGTTTGCAAGTTTATATGATAACCGGTGACAACGAACGCACCGCCAAAGCGATTGCCGCGCAAGTCGGTATTACTAATGTCTTGTATGAGGTTTTGCCGGAAGACAAAGCCGGTGAAGTTAAAAAATTGCAAGACGCCGGTTTACGGGTGGCGATGGTGGGCGATGGTATTAATGATGCGCCGGCCTTAGCGCAGGCTGATTTGGGCATTGCCATGGGTTCCGGCACGGATGTGGCCATGGAAGCCGGCGGCATCGTTATTGTTAAAAACGATTTGAACGATGTTGTGACAGCTATCGCCTTGTCGCGCGAAACCATGGTTAAGATTAAGCAAAATATGTTTTTTGCCTTATTCTATAATGTCATCGGTATTCCGATTGCCGCGCGCGTGTTTGTCGGCTTGGGCTTAATTTTGAAGCCGGAATTAGCCGGCTTGGCTATGGCTTTGAGCTCTATCTCGGTTGTGACTAATTCTTTACTCTTGAGATATTTTAGGCCGGGCAAAAGGAATTATCTATCAATGATTGCGCCAATTGTCATGATAATTCTTTTCAGCTTGCTTTTCTTTGAATTCGCTCGTTTGAGTTCAAGCATGAAAGGCTAAAAGATTAGAAAAAAAAGAACCCGCTCGCGCGTATTAAATAAAGACGCTTGGGCGGGTTCTTGGCAAATTGGCTTTGGTTTGTTAAAATGAAAGCCATCAAAGCATAAGCTTTGTTTTCAATTTTTTGCTTAATCTTAAATAAATAAATTTACTGTATATGTTAGCTAATAAAAAAACTATTTGGTTGGCAACGGCCATAGTTTGTCTATTTTTGGGCGCGGCCATTGGCAGCCGTTTTTTGACCAGTCCGGTAACGGCTGATAAGTTGCGTTTAGATGATCAAGAGGCAACAATTCAGGCTATTAAAAAAGCTATGCCGGCAGTAGTGAGTGTTGTGGTTTATGACCAAGAAACAATTAACAGTCCCGATGATACCAGCACCAGCACTAAAAAAATAAGCAGGGGTCAGGGTACAGGTTTTTTAATTTCGGCTGATGGTTTGATTCTAACCAATAAACATGTGGTAGGCGCGGTCAACGAGCAGACTGGTGAATACAAAGTTATTTTAAATGATAAAAAAGAATATGATGCCACTTTGATCGGCAAAGATCCGATTCATGATTTGGCAGTTTTAAAAATAGCGCAAACCAAATTGCCATACTTGGAAATGGGCGCCAATGGCAATTCGCCGATTGGTTTGACGGTTATGGCTATTGGCAACTCACTCGGCCGTTATAAAAATTCCGTAACTAAAGGTATTGTTAGCGGCTTGGGTCGAACAGTAATTGCAGCCGATCCTTCCAGCGGCGGTTTGGTTAGTTTGGATAACGTTTTACAAACAGATGCGGAAATTAATGAAGGCAACTCCGGCGGCCCCTTGATTAATCTGGATGGCAAGGTTATCGGCATTAATGTGGCGGTTGATAAGGGCGGTACCGGCTTAGGTTTTGCCATCCCGATTGATGACGCCAGATCTTTGATTGAAAGCGTTAGACGTACTGGCAGGATTATCAGAGTGCGCTTGGGTGTGCGCTATATGATGCTTGACTCAACTCTGGCGGCGGAAAAAGGCTTGAGTCGTGATTATGGCGCCTTAGTGAGTAGAGACGAAGCCGGCGGCGAGGCGATTGTGGCCGATTCTCCGGCCGCTAAAGCCGGCTTGGAAGAAGGTGATATAATCTTTGAAGTTAATGGCATCAGAATTGATGGCGCCACCAACACCCTATTATCAATTGTTCAACGTTTTAAGCCCGGCGATAAAATTGGTTTAAAAATCCAGCGAGGTGATTCTATCCTTAATAAAACGGTGGTTTTGGACGAGTTTCCGCTTAAGTAATAAGCAGATTGACTGGCTTAATTAATTTTTGTTAAAATAGAAAAAAATCTCCTAAACATTTCTTGGTTTAGAGCCAAAACAATCAAACTGATTAGCTTGGCCTTTTGTGGTTGTATATGATTGAGATTACAAATTTAGTCAAAACTTTCGGACAAATCAAAGCGGTAGACAACATCAGCTTTCAAGTTAAGCAGGGTGAAGTTTTGGGTTTTCTGGGTCCCAATGGCGCCGGCAAAACCACCACTATGAAAATGATTACCGGTTTTTATGAACCAACCGACGGCCAAATTACGGTCGGCGGTTTGGATGTGGTCAAAAATTCATTGGCAACTCGCCGCCAGATCGGTTATTTGCCGGAAACCGTGCCGCTTTATGACGACATGAAGGTTTATGAATATTTAAAATTTGTGGCTGAAATCAGAGATTTGCCCCAAGATAAATTTTTGCCGCGCTTAAGAGAAGTGGTGGAAAAATGCGGTTTGCAAAAAGTTGTTGGCAAAAATATTGATGAACTGTCCAAGGGCTATCGCCAGCGGGTCGGCTTGGCGCAAGCGATTATGCATGACCCGGAAATTTTAATTTTGGATGAACCAACCACCGGCCTGGATCCAAATCAGATTATTGAAATCAGAGAATTGATTAAGCAAATCGGTAAAGAAAAAACAGTTTTGTTTTCCACCCACATCTTAGCCGAAGCGCAGGCCACTTGTGATCGAATAATAATTATCAATAAGGGTGAAATTGTCGGCGAGGGCAAACCGGCTGAATTGATGTCTCAGTTTGGCGGTCCGGCCGAATTCTATTTAAAGATTAAAGCGCCGGAAAGCCAGGCTTTGGCTTATTTTAAAACTTTGCCAGGTATTGACGCGGCCAAGCAACAAGATAAAGAATCGGATGACATCGTCGGTTATAGCCTGTTAAGCGCCGAGCCAGAGGCCAGAGAAAAAATTGCCTTAGCTATGCTTAAACAAGGCTGGCCAATTCTGGAATTCAGGCAGGCGCAAGCCAGCTTGGAAGAAGTTTTTAGAGAATTAACCAAATAATATGATAAAACGCGACCCGCATTATATCAGAACAATTTATATTTTGTTTAAAAAAGAGCTGGCCGCTTATTTTAATTCGCCGATCGCTTATATTTTTATTGGCGCTTTTTTAGTTGTTGGCAATTGGCTGTTTTTTAAGAATTTTTTCTTATTGGGCCAGGCCAGTTTGCGCGGTTATTTTGTTCTCTTGCCTTGGTTGTTTATGTTTTTGGCGCCGGCGCTGACAATGAGACTCTGGGCAGAAGAAAAAAAGATGGGGACGATTGAGTTTTTGCTGACTTTGCCGATTACTAATTGGCAGGCGGTGCTGGCTAAATTTTTTAGCGCCGTGGCTTTTTTAGCTATAACTCTGGGGCTTACTTTAAGTTTACCCCTGTCGGTTGCTCGTTTGGGCAGTCTTGATTTTGGTCCGGTCATCGGCTCTTATGTGGGGGCAATTCTTTTAGGCGGAGCCTATTTGGCTTTGGGTTTATTTGTTTCCAGTTTAACGCGGAATCAAATTATCGCTTTTATTTTGGCTTTAGCCGCTTGTTTTTTGCTGTTTATTGTCGGCGAAGATTTTGTTATTTCCGGCATACCCAAAGCTTTGGTGCCGGTGGCGCAGTTTGTCGGCTTGGGTCAGCGTTTTGCCAATATCGCTCGCGGCGTGATTGATAGCCGAGATTTTATTTATTATGCCAGTCTTATTTGGTTTTGGCTCTGGCTCAATGTTAAGGCCTTAGAGGGTCGCAAATGGCAATAATATGAAAAATAAATTAAACCAAAAATTTAAAAATAATAGCGATTTGATTTTAACCATTGCTTTGGCGCTGGGCATTTTGATTTTAATTAATTTTTTCTCTTATAATTTTTTTATCCGCCGCGATTTAACCGCCTCGGGTTTGTATTCAATTTCACCGGCTACCAAGCAGACGATTAAAAATTTGCCGGATGTGGTTAATGTTAAAGTTTATTTTTCGCGCGATTTACCCAGTCAGTTTTTGCCGATTCGCCAATCGCTAACTGATTTGTTGGACGAGTACCGCGGTTATTCCAAAAATTTTAAAGTTCAATATCTTGATCCAAAAGATGGCGCTGAGGCTGAGGCCGCCGGCATCCCTAAGCTGCAGTTTAATGATTTGCGGACCGACAAATTAGAGGTGGTTAACGGCTATATGGGCTTGGTTATTAATTATCGCGATAAAAGCGAGGTTATTCCGGCGGTTCAGAATGTAGCTAATTTTGAATATGAATTAACCTCCAGACTGAAAAGATTAACCGGTGATTTGCCGACCGTCGGTTTTGTCAGCGGTCATGGTTCGCCTGATTTTAACAACAGTTTAGCCGGCGTTCAGCAAGAAATCGCCAAACTCTATCCGACGGAAGCGGTCGTCGCCAATAAAATTCCCGACAAAGTGAAAACTTTGGTAATTGTTGCACCCAAAGAAAATTTTTCCGACGATGAGCTAAAGAGTTTGGATAAATTTTTAATGCAGGGCAATTCAATCATTGTCTTGGTTGATGGCATAGGCATTGGAGAAAATTTGCAACCGGTGGAAAATAAAAGCAACCTAATTGATTGGCTGGCTAAATATGGCGTCAAAGTCAATCGTAATTTGGTGGCTGACACTTCGGCCGGCATCGCTTCTTTTAGTCAGGGGATCGTTACTTTCAGCGTAGCTTATCCTTATTGGCCCAAGCTTGTTAATAATAATTTTGATCAGACCAATCCTTTGGTTTCCGGTTTGGACGGCGTGGTTCTGCCTTGGGCGAGTTCTTTGGATATTGACCAAAGCAAATTGGCGCCAGGCGAGCAGATTACGCCCCTGGCCAAATCAAGCTCTGAAGCCTGGTTATCACAAGGCAGCTTTCAGCTTAATCCCAGCCAGCAGTTTGTCCGCCCGGCAAAAACTGATCAATATAATTTGGCCTTAGTCGCTTCAGGCAAAATAAAAAGCGCTTATTCCGACGCCACAACCGAACAAGGCCGCTTATATGTGGTTGGCGATGGTGATTTTATCCAAGATAATTTTTGGCGAGGTAATCCGAGCAACTTGGTTTTGGCGCAAAATTTAATTGATGGCGCCAGCTTGGGTTCAGATTTGGTAAGTATTAGAACCAAACAAGCCGGCAGCCGCAGTTTGGCCAACATTTCTGATGTTAATAAACAAATTTACAGATATCTTAATATTTTTGGCATAACCGTTTTGGTGTTGGGCTATGGCTTGGTCCGCTATTTCTTGAGAAAGAAAACCAAAACCATTGAGATTTAACATTAAAGCTGGTTGTTTTATGAAAAAAAATTTAATCTTATCAATAATCTTAGTTATTTTATTGGCCTTGGCTGCAGCTTATCAGTATTGGTATTTGCCGCGAGTTAATAACTCCACTCAGGAAAACAATTTTTTGGCCAAGATTGATATTGTTAAGGCTGATAAAATAGTTATCAAGCGAGGGGAAATTGAAACAACCTTGATTAAAGAGGGCGATCGTTTCAAGGTTCAGGCTCCGGGCGAGTGGTATGTTAATAAGTTAGTGGCCCAAACTATGATTCAGTCCTGGCAGACAGCTGATTCCGGTACGGTTTTTTTGGTTAGTCATAATAAAGATGCTAAACCGGAATTTAAAACCGATGGCGGTTTGGTGGTTAAAATTTTTCAAGGCAATAACCAACAAGGCGCCTGGGTGCTGGGTTTAACCCGCGCCGGCTACACCTACATTTCTCATGTCGGCTCTGATGATACCTATGAAGTCCAGGGAAACTTGCGCAGCGCTTTTGATTATCAGGAGTGGCGCGACTTTGCGATTTGGCCGCCCGCTACCGGCGCTTTTACCGCCTTGAAAATCAGTCGAGGCAAAGACGTTCTGCAGTTGCAAAAACAGGGGGCTGATTGGTTTTTGTCTGGCGACAAAAAAACTAAACTAAAATTAGATAAACTCAATCAGGTTTTGGCTTTAATGAGCGATCTAAGCGCCAGCTCTATTGCTGATGCCAAAGAAACGGATAATGGCTTAGCGTCAAGCCAATTCAAAATTGAAGCCTCAGGTCAGGGGATTAACCGCCTTTTGCTTATTGGCAAAGAGCGCAAAGATAAGTCAGCGAGCGAGGTTTATGTTAAAACCAATCAAAATAATAATGTTTACCTAATTAGAACCCAAGAGCGAGATATTTTTAATTTAAGTTTAAAAGATTTAAGATAAGCTTCTTATATTTAAAGGGCGCTTGATTGGCGCCTTTTTCTTTTTGGCCTCTTTCTGTTATAATATAGCTATAAGTCCAAGGATAATTTTGGCTATTTTTATGAAATACGACGTTATTACTGTTGGCGGTTCAACTGAGGATATTAACTTTTATGTTGATGATTATCAGCTGTTGGAGAATAAATTAAATCCAGCCGGTAATCAGTTGTTGGCCTTTGATTATGGCACAAAAATTGATATTAAAAAGGCAGCTTTAACTTTTGGCGGCGGAGCGGCTAATGTGGCCGTGTCTTTTGCTTCATTTGGCTTAAAGGTGGCCGGCATGATTACTTACGGCAATGATGAGCGAGGCAAAAAAATTGTGGCCAATTTAAAAAAACGCCGCGTGGACACTCGTTTTATGAAACGAGTTGGCAATGATATTTCCGGTTTTTCCTTTATTGTTATCGGCGCCAATAAAGACCACGTGGCTTTTTCTCATCGAGCCGCTAATTCTCGGATGGAAATCAGTGCCAAAGACCAAAAAGTTTTGAAGCGCGCTCCCTGGCTGTTTATTACCAGTTTATCCGGCAAATGGCGCCCGGTCTTGGATAAGGTGTTCGCGATAGTTGATGGTACTAAAGTCGCTTGGAACCCGGGCGAATTGCAATTGAAAGAAGGCCATCGGGCTTTGGCTAAATATTTTAGAAAAACCACAATTTTAACCATGAATAAAGACGAGGCGATCCAATTGGTTGTAAGCCATAACCGTCATGCCAACAAGTCTTATGAATTTTTTTCCAGCGTGGAAAATTTGCTCAAGGCTATTCACGCTTGGGGCCCGGAAGTTGTGGTGGTGACTGATGGCGAACATGGCGCCTATGCCTTTGATGGCAAAGAAATTCATTTTCAAGACGTTATTAAATCCAAGAAAAAAGAAGATACCACCGGTTTGGGCGATGCCTTCGGTTCAAGTTTTGTTACCGGTTTGATTTTGTATGAAGATATTAAACAAGCTCTTTTTTTAGCGGCCCATAATGCCGCCGCTTGTTTAAGCCAGCAAGGCGCGCAAAACGGCTTGTTAACCAAACATGATTTGCCTAAACTGCAAAAATTGTTTTTGCGCCAATAACTTTTTATGCCAGAATTACCGGAAGTTGAAACTATTGTCAGAGACTTGGCGCCTAAGTTAGCTGGCGTTAAAATTAAGTCCTTTAAGTTGCTGCATCGATCATTAATCAATGTTAGTCCGGCTGTTTGGGGACGGCGAGTTGTTGGCCAAAAAATTATTAAAGTTTGGCGGCGAGGCAAACAGATAATTTTTGATTTGGCTTCAGGTGAACATCTGGTTATACATTTAAAAATGACCGGACAGCTGATTTTAAAAAGTCATCATAAATTAATAGTGGGCGGCCATCCGATTGTCGGCGTGGGGCAGGATTTGCCCAATAAATTTACACGGGCGATTTTCACTTTTTCTGATGGCGGCCAGCTATTTTTTAATGATGTTAGAAAGTTTGGTTGGTTGCGTTTGCACCCGGCCTCGGAATTAACAGCGAAATTGGCTCGCCTGGGTCTTGAACCCTTAGCTGGCCAGCTTAAAGGATCGCAGTTGGCGGCAATCTTTAAAAATAAGAGCAAGAGTCAAATTAAATCAGCTTTGTTGGACCAAACAAAAATTGTTGGTATTGGCAATATTTATGCGGACGAGTCATTGTGGCTGGCGCGGATTAAACCCAGCCGGCGAGTGGAGGCCATTAAGCCCAAGGAATGGCAAGCCTTAGCCTCGGCTATTCAGCAGGTTTTAAAATTATCAATTAAGCACCGCGGCACATCTTTCAGTGATTATCGCGACGCGTCCGGCGCCAAAGGCAATTATTTAAGCAAATTAAAAGTCTATGGACGAGCCGGCCAGCCATGTCCGCGCTGCGGCCGACCCATTAAAAAAACTAAGTTAGGGGGGCGGGGAACGCATTATTGTGAAAATTGTCAAAAATAGTCTATATGTTTTTAGCGGTTAGTAAAAAAATATATTTATTAATTCCATGCTTCTGCTTGAGCGTCTTTCTTTTTTCATTACCGGTTCAGGCTGTTAATGATCCGTCGCCGGATGCTATCGCCATCAGGGTTATGCCTAACACCGAACATTTTTCACCACTGTCCTGGTATAATCGCAATGTTAACATTAAAGGCGCTCCGCAGTCTTTGCTGGTTGATGGCTATGAGGCGGTGCGCGACGGCCGAACGGTTTATGTAAGCGCTGCCAACTTATCAGACAACACTGACAATGCCACCATCTATACCAATATCTATATTATTTCTTACAACCAAGAGGCGGAAAATGACACCCAGGATATTTTTGGCCAAATTTTGAGTTACTGGAAGTTTAATGTTGAATTGGTTGAACGAACCGGCAGCGGCCAATGCCTGCCGGTAAGCACTGAGCCTTGCGATGTGGCCAAAGGTTGTAGCGGCCAATTTGCCGACCACTCTTGTGAAAACGGAGTTTGTGTTAAACGGTGTTTATATACCAGTGATTGTCCTAATGGCCAATATTGCGATAGCGTTAAAGCCAAGTTAATCAGAGATATTAAACGCATGGCTGATTTGCGGGAAATGAAAATTGCTTTCAATAATTATCATATTAAGAATAAAAAATATCCTGATTTGCCGTCCGGTTCTTATTTGCCTGATAAGACTACTTCAGTTTGGCCAAGTTGGAATGAGACTTTGGGCCAAAAACTTGGCTATCGCTTGCCGCTTGATCCGGTTAATCGCTTAGGCAGCTGCCCGGCTAACTTTGATCCGATTACTTGCTGGGATGAAAAAATTAAAAATTTTGCCACCAACTTTAAAACTCCGGTTTTGCCTATCGGTTCCTTGGCCTTGGCTTATGAGGCCGATAATAAAAATGATCGCTATAAGCTTTGCGCCAATTTTGAAACGCCGTTTAAAGGCCTGCCGGCTGAAAATCGCTGCGATAGCTATGCGGTTACTCCAACTGAAGAAGCGCCGCTTATCACCTTGGGAGTTTTCCGGGGAAAATCAGGCACGCCTTTCAAGGATTATTTCACAGTTAAAGGGAAATATGCCATCGATTGGAGTAGTTTGCGTTTGACTGCCAATTGGGGTGATTGGGCGGCCAGAGGCTGGAAATGGGATTACGGCGAGAATGGTTTAAAGGTTGAAAAATTGCCCAACGGCGATGAAGATATCCGTTCGCTTAGCGCTCGGTCGGTTGATTTATCAAGCAATAAAACTTTTGAAGCCTTTGATTTAACTATTGAAATTGCCGACATTCATGGCACCAAAGGCACGGCTAAGGGGCAAATCAGAATTTGCAATCAGGCTACTTGCGCTTCAAAAAACGCCGAGTGCGGCAAAGTGGCTGATGACTGCGGCGGCACCTTGCTGTGCGGTGATTGCCAAACTGATTTTGATTGTGTTAATAATAAATGCATTAAATTATAAATAATTTATTTTTTGAAAAGCGGCAAGAGAAATTGCCGTTTTTTTAAACCTTTTGTAAACTATTCTTTCCACTTTTCTTTTTCCACCTTTTGTAAGCTTTTCTTTCCACTTTTTTTAGAAAAAAGTGGAGCAAAAAATCGCGCCTTGCCAGCCAATTAGCTATATTTTTTCGCTCTCGCTAACATAATTTCATAACTCACTACGTTCAGACAGATGAAATTATGTAAGCTTCGCTCAAAAATATTTAACGCCAATTGGCT